>JANTGD010000054.1 GCA_024763135.1 Thiotrichales bacterium
TAAGATATTGGTGTGCATGGTGAATCGGAAAAACTCGTGGTCACCTTATTGGTGATGAGAGGTTTTTCTGATTTGCCAGGTGCACCAAGAGCTTGCGGGGACTTTTGTGATCCAACTGAGGTTTTTAGGTTCAACAACATTGAGCGGAAAATTGGCTAAAAGAGGTTTTCCGCAGTGGGCCATCAATTCGCGGACAGCCTCCTGGACTTCCCCTACCAATACACAGCGTTATTTTCGATCACATTATGCAAATCACACTGGTCATTCCCGGATTAATCGAGCGCCTCGCCGAATGGCAAATGAGTTATACGGAGATTGCCATTCCCGGTGAGCTGGAAAAAACACTGTCCCGGGCAAGCCGCCTGGACACACTGGCCCGCGGCCTGGAAGCTACGCTCTGGTCTCTACTCGATCCATCCTGCTGTACACAGGAGACTGAGATTCCATACAGTGGCCCGCGACCAGAAAATCCCGTGGCCAAACAGTGCTGGCACGCAGACCCCGTCCACCTGCGCGCTGATGTGAGTGATTTGGTCCTCGTCGACGCCCAACATTTGAATATTCAAACCAGCGAACGCGATGCCCTGAAAGCACTCATCAACACCCATCTCGCTCCCATCAATGGGCAGTTTTGGCTAAATGAACTCAACCAGGGCGCTTTAGCGCTTGATACCGAGTATCATTGCAGCACCACTCCCTTAAGTATCGCCAGTGGCAAAGGCATTGCTTCTTTGCTACCCACGGGACCGGATCGGCTGCCGATGCATCGCCTGATCAACGAACTCCAGATGCTGCTGTACAACGCGCCTTTTAACCAATTGAGGGAGCAACGTGGTCTACCGACCCTAAACGGCCTGTGGCTATGGGGAGGTGCCACGCCTGTGAGTCCACCTCCCGCGCGTTTCGATCTCATATTCAGCAATCATCCGTATGTAGAAAGCCTGGCGCGCTATGCCAAAATTCCCTGGCGGCCCCTTCCAGAGCGAGCCGCACAATTAGCCTCAGTCACCCAAGGTGACTGTCTGCTGATTTGCCTGGATCAGCTACAATCAAGTGCTCAGTACGACGATATGCTGGCCTGGGAACAGCAGCTCATCCACATCACCCAAACATGGATCACGCCTTTGAACGAGATGCTCAATGCTAAAAAAATCAAGAACATCAACCTCTACACCTGCCAGGGTAGTCGTTTCGAGCTAAGCAAGGAGCGCTTCTGGCATCACTGGCGTCCGACCAAGCCTTTGACGGAGCTGCAATGATTCCGGTGCAGATTCGTCGCCGTCAGGTCAGCGTGCCGCCTGCGCTGCATCACTATTCCGGCTTGATCGGGCAGATTTTGGCCAGCCGCGGCGTCCAATCTCCCGCTGAGGTTCAGTACGAGCTGCGTGGGCTGAGCGATCCATACACACTCAGCGGCATGGCAGCAGCAATTGAGCGCTTGCTTCAGGCGCTCGAGCAACAGGCCCGGGTGCTGATTGTGGGTGACTTCGATGCCGATGGGGCTACCAGCACAGCACTTGCCATTCAGGGATTGTCTGCCTGCGGGTTTCGCAGACTAGACTACCTCATCCCCAATCGCTTCGATTATGGTTATGGCCTGACCCCCGAAATCGTCGACCTTGCCGCGCAGCGCGAACCCGACCTGATCATTACCGTCGACAATGGCATCTCCAGCATGGCAGGCGTCGCCCGCGCGCGTCACCATGGCATCGACGTGCTGGTAACCGACCACCATCTGCCGGGTGCGGAGCTACCCGCCGCTTACGCGATCGTCAATCCGAACCTCCCGCACGAACACTTTCCGAGCAAACACCTGGCAGGGGTTGGCGTGATGTTTTTTGTGCTCATCGCGTTACGCCAGCAGCTGCGGGACCGCGATATTTTCTCCCAGCTGGGGATTGCCGAACCCAATCTGGCGCAATTTCTCGATTTAGTGGCCCTGGGTACCGTCGCCGATGTCGTGCCTCTCGACCAGCAAAACCGAGTACTGGTCGAGCAAGGGCTAAGACGGATTCGTGCGGGCCATGCTTGCCCAGGCATCAATGCCCTGCTCACTGTGGCCGGGCGCCAGGCCACTGAGATCACGAGCAAAGACCTGGGGTTCTTCGTGGGTCCACGGCTCAATGCCGCCGGGCGTCTCGATGATATGTCCTGGGGGATCGAGTGCCTGCTGAGTACTTCTGAACAAAAAGCGCTTCACTATGCCACCGACTTGGACAACCTGAACCGGGAACGGCGGGAAATCGAGACAACGATGCGCTCCGAGGCACTCGCATCGTTGGACGAACTCAGGCTGGACGACGCCACACTACCCTGGGGGCTAAGTCTGCTGCAACCCAACTGGCACCAAGGAATCGTGGGCTTGGTCGCAGCACGCATCAAAGAACGCTATCATCGCCCGGTGATCGCCTTTGCGCCTGCGAACGAAGACACACTTAAAGGCTCGGCCCGATCCATTCCAGGCCTGCACATTCGGGATGTACTCGAGCGTATCGACAGCCAACAGCCTGGGCTGATCGAAAAGTTTGGCGGCCACGCCATGGCGGCCGGCCTGTCTCTCCCCGCCAAGCACTACGCGCAATTTTCCGCGGCATTTGATCAAGCCGTTAAAGGCATGCTGGATCCTGCCCTGCTCGACCCTATCATTACATCCGATGGCGAGCTGCGTGCTGACGATATGAATCTGCAAACTGCACAACAATTGCAACGGTTGGCTCCCTGGGGACAGGGCTTCCCAGAACCCATCTTCGATGGCGTCTTCGCTATTCAGCGCAAACAGATCTTAAAGGAACGCCACATTAAGTACGCATTGTCGCCGTTAAATACCGCCCACACGTTCGATGCACTGGCTTTTAGTGTCGATCCAACAGAGTGGCCGGAAACAGGACAGCAGATACACATTGCCTACAGCCTGGACATCAATCGCTATCGCGGAGCAACCGAGCTGCAACTGATGATACGCGGCCGTGTAGACACGCCCCGGTGACGTTGGGCTGGGATGCTTGGGCCTAAACCGCTATCATACGCCCCCTTTTACATGCCTCTGTCCCAAGAGACTTTTTCAACAGCCTGTTAGTGTAGTGTCAACGTTATGAATAGTACGATGGAACTCAATCCAATTTACAATCAGATCAATGACCTCCGAGAGCGACTAGAAGCTCTCAGGGGGTATCTTTGACTACGCTGACAAACAAGAAGAGCTCGAAGAAGTCAATCGAGAACTCGAAGACCCTGAAATCTGGAATACCCCAGAGAAAGCACAAGCTTTAGGGCAAAAAAAAGCCCAGCTCGAATCGGTTGTCACAACCATCCAAGATCTGGAATCCGGGCTGCGCGATGCTCAGGAACTTCTCGAACTGGCTGAAGCGGAAAACGATACCGATACCATCGCGTCCGTCCAAGCTGATCTGAATGAGTTTCAGGCCGACGTCGAAAAGCTCGAATTCCGGCGCATGTTCTCGGGCGAAATGGATAGCCATAACGCCTTTCTCGACATCCAGGCTGGCTCTGGCGGTACCGAAGCGCAAGACTGGGCAGAAATGCTACTGCGCATGTATCTGCGTTGGGGTGAGCGGCACGGATTCAAAACCGAACTCATTGAAGTCTCCCCGGGCGAGGTTGCTGGCATCAAAAGCGCTACCGTATCGTTCAAAGGCGAATATGCGTTCGGTTGGCTGCGCACTGAAACAGGTGTGCACCGGCTGGTGCGTAAATCGCCTTTCGATTCCGGTAATCGGCGCCACACCTCATTCGCAGCGGTGTTTGTCTCCCCTGAAATTGAAGATGACATCGAGATCGAAATCGACCCAAGCGATCTGCGCATCGATGTCTATCGCTCCTCGGGTGCAGGAGGGCAGCACGTCAATAAGACCGAATCTGCGGTTCGCATTACCCACCTGCCCACCAATACGGTCGTGCAATGTCAGGCGGGACGTTCGCAGCATCAGAACAAAGATACCGCCATGAAACAGCTGAAAGCCAAGTTGTATGAGCTGGAGGTACAAAAACGCAATGCGAGCCAGCAACAGGTCGAAGACAGTAAATCCGACATTGGTTGGGGGAGCCAGATTCGCTCCTATGTACTCGACCAGTCGCGTATTAAAGATCTTAGAACTGGCGTTGAAACAGGTAATACCCAGGCCGTCCTCGACGGCGATCTTGACCAATTCATAGAAGCCAGCCTCAAGTCCGGTCTGTAATATCCCCTACCTTAACGTATATCGAGCAACACATGTCTAAGACGCAAGCAACCCACGACGAGAACAAACTTATTGTCGAGCGCAGAGAAAAACTCAAGCGACTCCGTGAAAACGGCATCGCATTTCCCAACGATTTTCGGCGCAATGTAATGGCAGGTGAGCTACATGCCGAATACGACGACAAAGATCGCGAATTCTTCGAAACACAAAACATCCGGGTCGCAGTTGCGGGCCGCATGATGGCCAAACGCGTGATGGGAAAAGCCAGCTTTGCAAGCATCAAGGATATGTCTGGCACCGTGCAGCTCTATGTGCAACGCGATGCATTGCCAGAAGGCGTCTATGCTCAGTTCAAGACCTGGGACATCGGTGACATCCTGGGTGCCGAAGGCAAGCTGTTCAAGACTCAGAAAGGCGAACTCAGCGTGCATGTAGACAGCCTGAGGCTCCTGACGAAGTCAGTCCGCCCTTTGCCGGAAAAGTTCCACGGCCTGACCGATACAGAGCAACGCTATCGACAGCGCTATGTAGATTTGATCATGAACGATCCGGTGAGAGAAACCTTCAGAACCCGCACTCGGATTATCAATTTCATCCGCAATTATCTGAATGCGCGAGGCTACCTGGAAGTAGAAACGCCAATGATGCACGTCATCCCAGGAGGCGCGACGGCGCGGCCATTTACGACTTACCACAATGCGCTGGATATGGAGCTGTTTCTGCGGATCGCACCTGAACTATACCTCAAGCGCCTGGTTGTCGGTGGGTTTGAAAAAGTCTACGAAATAAATCGTAACTTTCGCAATGAAGGGTTATCCACCCGGCACAACCCCGAATTTACGATGATTGAGTTCTATGAAGCATATGCAACCTACGAAGATCTTATGAATCTCACCGAGGACATGCTCCGTAAATTGACCCACGACATAATCGGTGACAGTACGCTGGAATATCAGGGGGAGCGCTATGATTTTGGCAAACCATTTGCACGCATGACGGTTAAAGAAGCCGTACTATATTTCAATCCTGGGCTGGAAGCTCAGCAATTGGAGAACCTGGAAGCAGCCCGCGAGATTGCCCAGTCGTTAGATATTCCCCTGAAAGACAGTTACGGGCTAGGCAAGGTGCTCATCGAGATCTTTGAAAAAACCGCCGAACACCGGCTCATGGACCCAACCTTCATTACAGCCTACCCAGCCGAAGTCTCCCCGTTGGCGCGGCGGAATGATCTAGATCCGTTCGTCACCGACCGGTTCGAATTCTTCGTCGGTGGTCGCGAAATCGCCAATGGCTTTTCGGAGCTCAATGACTACGAAGATCAGGCAGAGCGGTTCCGCGCGCAAGTAGCGGAAAAAGAAGCCGGAGATAGCGAGGCCATGCATTACGACGCCGACTACATTCGCGCACTTGAGCATGGCATGCCACCCACTGCAGGGGAAGGCATTGGTATCGACCGCCTGGTGATGTTACTCACTGATGCGCCATCTATCCGTGATGTCTTGCTCTTTCCCCACATGCGTCCGGAGTGAGCTCTCGGACAGCCTCCTACTGAGCGGGTCAACCGTTACCCGCTTATCGATTGGTGGGCACAGACCGCCTTACCAAGGCGTGAAATTATTGAAGAAATCCAAGGGCCGTCCAATCTGATTCAGATCACGGCTCATGTATTGAGTACTCACAGTCATGGAGCGCATTGCCTGATCCATATCAGCAATATTGAGATTCATATCCATGATGGCGCCTGTCATCGTTGAGATGTCATGGGTCATATTATCCATACTGAGTTTGACATCACCAATTGATTCGGCAATGCCGGAAATATTCCCATCCATTCTGACAATATGACTATCCATGCTGTCGACTTTCTGAACCAAAATACCGACTTGCTTGGTCATTACCGAAATATTCTTGGATAGCTCAGCCATATGACTGGACATTGCATCCAGGTTGTATTTCATGCGCGGATCTACATGCTGAGTCAGTGTGCTCATGTCACGCGTGACACTGTAAATGAGATAAAAACCGGACAACCCTAGGATCGCCATCAATGCCATGGCAGGGTAGAACAGCCGCTCCCAGCGTAAAATACTCTTATCCAGGGACTTAAAGAATTGATTCAGAGTGATTTCGAGCTTCACCATTGCTTTCTGCTCTGGTGCAAGCCCCTTCATATCTGCTTCAAAGGTCCTGGGGTCTTTTTCAAGCATATGTTAGTCCTAGCAACACGACAGCTGAAAAATCGGCATCATTTCGAAACGCAATGATGATCGCTCCATCCGCTGCCCGAAACTACAGACTACCACCCAGACCTACCTATAAGAACCCGACGACTGAGCAATCACCCTTGGCCATTTCAGTCAAAAACCTTGCGGAAAACACTTGCATTTTTGCAGCCGACTTAAGTTGGCAAACTCCTGGATAGCAACAACGCGCAGGAATCGGCCCAGGGTAATGATTGGCATTAATCGGAGGTGATGAGTTGAGCTATTGTCAGTGATCTTGATAGATACGAGTACAGATGACCGACTGCGGAAAAGCCCTTATGGCCCATTTTCCGCGCATTTTCGTTGAATATGAGTCACTGTTCGCCTCAAATAAGCAAAAAAATGCTCCCAAAATAGCGACCCCGACCTGAGGGCGAACTGAGCCGTGCCAGCGGTGGTGCTGCGCTTGTTCGGCAGAGCGCTCCAGATGCTATGGCTCGATGTTGCGCCGATTAGACAGAGAACTGCTATGCCTGTGCGCCCAGTGTTTGAGCACCCAGAGATCTGCAGGATGGTACTTTACGATGAATTATCTTAGTCAGTGCCATTTCCCGAAAGGACGGTTACGTTGGGTATCGCCCAACCACACGCCCATCACTCAGCAATCGCCGAAAAGACGCATGGGTGAACCTCAACCCGTTACCCTGCCTCAACTATTAATCGTTGCATAAGTTATTGCTCATTAATCCCCTCGCCCTTCAAGGGAGAGGGTAGGGAGAGGGTTAAACAACCTGCAAGAACTTATGCAACGATTAATAACTGCATGGCATCTGGTTACTGCTACAGACTGGCGCTGGAGTTACGGCTGTTACGAACACCGCTGGTTTTCTGTCTGCGCCGCGCCCACATGAACATGCCGGAAATTGCGAGTCCGGCAATGGCCAGCGCAGCGAGGTCCATCACCCAAACGCCCAGCTTTCCAAATAACCGTCCGCTGTGCAGATCCAGCAAAAAACGCTCGAGGGAAATTTGCGCGCCCGACTCGCGCTGAATCTGTTCGGCCAGTCGGTTAGGCAGTGGCTTTGCAGAAACCCACGCCTGTCCCTCAGTAGCAGCTACAGGCACCTGCTCAAACCGACTTAAAGTAGCATCTAACCGCAGGATACCTTGACTCGTCTGCAGCAGTGCGCCGCCTCCAGAATCTGCACTAATAGCTGACGCTTGGTATCCGTCAGGCAGTGGGAGCACATCGATCAGCTCTGCAGAGAGCGTCAATAATGCTATGTGTTTGGGCAATAATGCGACAATGACATGATCGAGAAGTAGCCCGCCCTTGAGTGCGCCGGTAGACGGTATGGAGATGCGCTTGGCATCGAGAAAAACTTGCTGCGACCACTGACTGAGCCAATGCCCCCTAAGCGGATAGGCTTGGTCCGGCCGCGCCGCCTCTATCCCGTACCATTTCAACAAGCGAGGCGCCTGCAGTGAGATGCTGTCGAGTTGCAAGGCTTCGGTGTGATTGAGCAATACACCAGTGACTGCAAGATTCAGTGCAAACAACGCAGCGAGCATGCCAAACCAGCGATGCCAGCGGTGGACATGACGATGCGGCTTAAGGCGTTTTTTCGACATGCTCGTCCAATAGTAAAGCCATTTCTGCCAGCCGGGTAAACGCTCGTACAGACAACGTGGCTCCAGTAATACCATCGATCCTGCGATCCAAGCCACGTCCGCCGGCGAGCGCAGCACCGGAGTACTGCCTGGTAAAACTGGGATGGCGAATTTCCCAGCCACGACTTTCGCGAAACGCCAGCACCTTCGCCTGTTGGATTTGCCCCTTCGCGGTCACAAAACCCAATGTAATGGGACGCTCTTTCCCAATCTCTTCCAAAATCCAAGCGATTTTGCCGTTTCGCTGCCAATAACGCACACGCAGACGCGCATATGGATGATGCAAAACGGAGGTCACTTCGCTCTTCAACGCCCCTGTGAGCCACAGTACAGACGGCTCTGGCGCATTGCCCGCAAACACTTCATCGAGAAAGGCAGCGTCTGTCTGGTAGACGCCCTTGGCCTGTAGAATCGACACTGGTAAGCACGCCAACCACACCGCAAGCATTGGTCCCGCCCAGCTGCGGAACCGACAGAGCCACTGCTGCTCAGAACTGGTAACCGACACCCAAATTGAAGCCATCTGCATCCCCCGCATCATCATTTTGTTGTTGCACGTCAAACTTGAACACCACGTCTTCATGCGGCCACCAATTCACCCCAATGTTCTGTTGCGTCGCATCTGTATCGTCAGCAACACTCCAGGCGCTGTGACGTGCGAACACCCCGATGGAGGGAACGACCAGATAACTGGCTTCGAAAAAATACCCTGCTTGCTGATCCTTCGCCAGGGCTGACGCGACCTCGCCCTCAATATTCCAGGCCGCATACAATCCACGCAAACCCAGGCCACCGCGCTGCCAGATTACATGGGCACTGAATAACGTTGCGCCGTCCACACCATCGTCTTCCACCTGGGTAAGATCTTCCTGATACTGGAGGCTGGTCGCGAGCTCAAGACCTGGGATCGCGGTGTACTTCAGCCGTCCCGTGGCTGCCAGATGATTGGCTTTTGCCTTCGCTACCTTCTGCCGCCCACCACGAATAGTCACAGTGGCAGGATCCACGGCGAGCCCTGAGTGCAGATAAGCGTCATAACTCAAACCACTCATGCCCAGACGACCACTGAGCCCCACACCACCTTCCCACCAGGTTGCCGGCAGAATATATTTCTCAACTGGGTTGCGCTCGACACCAAAAAAGGCGGGCGGCTCATGGGTTTCATTGATCATACCCACAGGTATCAGGAAAATGCCTGTACGAGCGACGTGGTTTTCGCTCAGGTCAAACTCCACGTAGGCCTGCTCCAACTCCACCTCCCCCGGCTGCCCCTCACCGCTCAAAGCGTGTTCCAGCTCCAGTTCGGTCTGCAGGCGAATCGAATCGCTGAATTCATGCCCAATAAACAACACGAAGCGGTGAAAATCGAGCTCTTTCTTGTCGCCTGAAGGTGTTCGCAGATTATTGTAGTGCAGCTCCCCATAGCCTCCCAGCGTTGTGAGATTGGCCTGGCCTGCCCCGGAGATCGCATCAGCGGTCGCCGCCAGCTGCTCACGCAACGCTCCCATTTCTTTCTCTAGCGCATCTATACGTGTCTCAACAGCGTCCTCTGCAAATACAGGCGCTGCCGCTGCCCCAAGCAATACCGCAAAAGCAGCACTGAATACCGGTTTGGTCATCGATCGATCTCTCCGCAATTAATTAATGTAAAGCTAAATCTAATTGCGACGTATTATTATTTACATCTATTCGGATGTAAATACTTTTCGTAACTGCTCAGCAAGTGATCCAAGGTGTCTTAACGGCTCAGATCACTCCTGACATACTAAGACAATTCATCGTAGAACCTTATACAGAGCGCCCGAGATGTTACGGGTCTAGCAGCAACTGTGTTTTCGAAATCGGCTAATCGGCCAGGAGAACACGATAAGGCTCACCACTTCGAAACACTGCGTTGATGATGGTTAACAACTTGCGCATGGCAGCGACCAAGGCGACTTTCTTGGGCTTTCCGGCCTGCACCAGGCGCTGGTAGAAATCCTTCATGCGGGGCTTACCGGCAATGACCCAGTCCTTCCTAAGCGACGGAACACCGAACCGTAACTTCTGGTGGGCTACCTACGGGCAGGCCATCGTCCACAGTAATGCGCCTGAGCGCCCGGAGATCCGCTGTATGAGGCTTTACTCGAGATTGTCACGCCAGTTCAAGGCGCGGATCGCAGGTAATCGCTGGCTATTGCGAAGATCCGCAACGCAGATGTGGGCGATTTTGCAACGCAAGATACCGTGTTACGAATTGCTCAGGGCTTCCCTCAATGAGCATTTTTAAACACCGAGCTGGCATGTGTCAGAAGGTCGCTGAGTCTTTACCACTTGCAATGTACAGGCATCCAGAACGAAACCGCTTGCCGAAAAAGCAGCTGGTTGGCAATTTGAATTAGCTTGCCAAGCACCGGCCTTATTTGAGGGGCCCAGATCGGAGCGGTAAATCTTCCTTGAGCGTCTCCAGGGCAGAGATGAACTGTTTTGAAATACGCCGCTGATTGAACAGTCGCAGCAAAACTTCCACGCTCAATGCCAGCAAAAACATGCCAACAATCTCGTAACCCAGATAAGGCATCTTTTCCGAGGTATACACGACCGCGTACCCCGCTGCGGTAAACGTCCCTAACACAGCCAGTACGATCACCCAGGAATGCGCTCCGGTCTCACGCCTTCTTTTCAGATGGCCCAAATGAGTAAACCCTTGGACCAGCAATACCGCAATGGAGGCAACCGTGGCAATTTGAGCGAGGTCTAAAAACAGCAATAACGGTACGATCAACAATGCGGAAACTAACAAGCCCTCGGTATTGTGGTAAATATAATATTCATACACTTCAGGCAGGTCCCCCTCTTTGGCTAGTGTATAGCTGATCTGGGTAACCGAATATAAAGTCGCATTGATGGCCGACGCCGTAGCCAGTAATGCCGTCGCCGCCATAATCTTGAACCCCCACTCTCCAAAGGCAGGACGGGCTGCTTCGGCAAGTGCATAGTCTTGCGCTTTGATGATCGTCGCAAGCGGCAGATTACCAAACACGGCCACCGCAACAGCGATATACAAGCCAGCCACAATGAGAATCGCGAGCACCATAGAGCGCAGCATCGTCTTGTTCGGATCCTGCATATCCTCGACGCTATTGGTTATTACACTGAATCCCTGATAGGCAAAAAAGGTCAGCCCCAGTGCATAGAGAATATGCACAGCGTCTGGCGCCTTCGCTACGGCGAGTCGCGCAGGATCGATAAACCAGAGCGCGGCGATAGTGAATATAAGCAACGCAGTCAGCTTGATGAAAACGATGAGATTTTCCGCCTTGGCAATCATGGCAGCTCCCGCGAAATTGATGATCACAAAAAAGAACAGAATTCCTAGTGCAAAAAGATTGGTGCACAATGAATGCGTGCAATCGGGGAACCAAGTGGCCGCATAAGTGCCGAACGATTTGGCGACAGCCGCAAGGGCAACGAGCTGGGAAAAGTAAAACATAACCCCCAACGCCCCGGAAAATACCCCTTCGCCATAGCCCTGCACCAGGTACTCGATAATACCGCCACGACTGGGATAGCGAATCGCTAATTTCGCGAGCGAATAACCGCACAACAACGCGATGATGCCGCCGATAACAAACGATACCGTCACGAGATTACCTGCAATCGCGCCGGCCTGACCGATGACAATGAAGATCCCGGCTCCCACCATTGAACCGATCCCGAGAAAAACGGCACTCAAAAGGCCGAATGCTTTTTTTTGTTGCACCGTCATATCAATTCGTTTCCTTTCTATTCACCCGGCACCATAATATGTCATGCTCAACACGGCCTGTCTTAAAGAATCAATCGGTTAGGCGCCTCAGGCATCTCCCCTCTCGGCGTTGCCTGCCTTGCCAAGGGAGCGACCATTGCCTGCGGCAGGCACCTTGATAGGGGAGCTGCCTGAGGCTCTTAACAGCTGTTAATACGGCATATTATGGTGCCGGGTGAATAAAAGCGAGTCGATCATTTTGAGGCAGCGGTCCGCCGGAAACACCGCTCCAGGCCTCTGGTATGCAGATGATACTCACTCAAGTTTCGGAGTTCATAGCCCCAAGGGAGAGGGTTGGGGTGAGGGAATTTTTATCGTGAACGCTGTCATTGAATGCATTCCCTCATCCAGCCCTTCTCCTCGAGGGAGGCCATCGCAAAAGCGCTAGCTTTTCGACCGCCTCGTGCACTACAGGGACGTGCTGCCAGCAACGACCACAAGTCGTTGTTTCTGTGAGGAAAGAATTACACTTTTTCCTTTCCGCCTGACTTTTCCGTAGAGTTCCTGATACTGTATCGAGAGATGCACGACCTAAAGCATCAGAGACGTCGCAACAAGTAAAAAATCGCTTTGCAAACCCACCTCATCCCGTTGGAGGAAGCGCATCATGAATACCGAACACAAAAATGGCGAGGTCGCTGTTGTTGCAGGTGTCGGACCGGGACTCGGCACGGCCTTATGCGACAGCTTGTTAGCGGCGGGTTTTGAGGTGGCAGGTTTATCGCGCTCGAGTCCAACTCAGACAACCCATAGTAAGCAAACATTAACGGGAGACAAATTCCTGCCAATCGCTTGCGATCTGACGAATCAGTCTGCGGTTGATTCCGCCATCACTCAGGTTGAACAGACTTTTGGCACAGTCTCTGTTTACATCCACAATGCCGCAGTCTTATTACATCGTGACTTTCTGCAAACCCCTGCTAAAGATTTCGCGGATCTTTGGAATATCACTTGCCTGGGTGCCGTGCATGGCATTCAACGAGTGTTACCCAACATGGTGGCGGCGAAAAAAGGAACAGTTCTAGTGACCGGTGCCACAGCGTCTGTCAAAGCGGGGGCACACTTTGCGGCATTCTCCTCCGCAAAATTTGCCTTGCGTGGTCTTGCCCAATCGCTAGCTCGCGAATTTGGCCCCAAAGGCATCCATGTCGCTCACATCATCATCGACGGTGTCATTTGGGGACAGCAGGCAAAAAATTTCGGCCTGAGCGAACATCAATGCCTCCAGGCCCAGGCCATCGCCAACACCTACCTTCATCTGATCCAGCAGCAGCGCTCAGCCTGGACGCAGGAATTGGATCTGCGGCCGGATATCGAAACGTTTTAATCTGTGAGAATTAATTCGACGAAAAAATGCCCCGGTTTCCATGATCGATAGAAATGCAGCTCAAAAATTTGGCGAGGCAGGCACCTTTGCGAGTACCGGCGTGAGCAGGTCAAAAATCAGAGACCTGGTCGGCCAGCACATCATCATCACGAC
>JANTGD010000055.1 GCA_024763135.1 Thiotrichales bacterium
ATCATTAAGACTGTGTCTTTGAGCGTAGTTTCACTAATGGCCATAGTGCCGGAAAGTGAGTGTAATACACCAACTTTAATTGTATCTGCTGCCAGGGAAAATGTTGAAGCCGTCAGAGAAACGGTCGCCAGCGCTGCCAACGACAGCCGCTTTAAAGATTTACGCATGAAAGAATATCCTCAGTTAAACGTGCGGTTCAGAAAATATACTGCAGAGATAAAAAAGGTTGCCGAAGCAACCTTTTTTATCTGACGATTAAACTTAAAGGTCCCAGCTCTTGGAGTAGGTCAGGATAAACAGTGGGTCTTCGTCGATTTCCACGTCTCCGGATATACCAAAGCTCAGACCAAAGCTGATTTCATCGTTGGCTGCAAAATCGAGCGTCACATGAGACCATTGGTCATTGCCATCATTGAGCTGCTGACCGTAGGTAATGCCGTATTTGTCAAAACTGTAACCTAGCGTGTAATAGAGGCTTTTATCATTGCCATTACCGACGCCGATATATGCGTCGGCGCCAAAGCCGCCATAGCCTGCAGATAGGTACACATCGGCTAGCTCAGCGTCATTGAGATCTACGTCGGTAATACCAGTGATTGGAGAAGGGTCGCCAGTGTTAGGATCTGTAGCAGTAGAATCGCCAATGGTGGGGTAAAGGTAAGCAACATAACCGAGATCATAAGAGAAGTCGCCCATTTCGCCGCTGAAGCCCGCGTACAGGTCATACTCGTCAGAATTATCGAAAGCACCTTCACTCGAACCCCAGATGCCTGCATAGAGTCCGCTGTCATGAGACCAGTCGAGCGAGCCAGAGATTGCTGGTGCTGGCGTGCTGATATTCAAGCCACGCCAGAAATACATATTACTCGCAGCAAAGCTCGCTGACAGAGCGGCTGACGCATTACCCGACACAGCCAGTCCTGATACGATGCACGTAGAGGCAACGATTTTTTTAAGAGAAATATTCATAAGGATTCAAATCTCCTGAATGATTTTTGGAAAAGGAGGCCTCAGCCCCGCGTTGCGAAGTCAAAGCACGGCGCATGGCGGTTTCTGGTTGCCCTGAAACCGTGAACGCGTACCTGTCGTGGAAACAGCAAGAGCTGTGCCAAATGTCACAAAATAGCTGCAATCTTCACAATCTATGGTTTTTTTGCAACAGATCGATAAGAGCTGGTGCGCCTTGGGAGGTCAGCCGCACCGCTCTGGTGCGGTCAGTCTGGTTTCTGTGATTGGCTGGTCGATCTGAGGAAATGGTTGACTGAAAAGATTATGACGAACGAGATTTCTTGATCTGAATGATGCTGAGCTGCCGTCTCAGGATGTGATGAAAACGTAGTTGTTTTCTGGATATCTCAATACCTCGCGTTTCCGGGAGTGTTCGTATCTCTGACCATTCGCTCGATTTGGCCGAAACTCAATGACACAGAAAACGGTTTGTAAGCGCCGTTTTGAGGAGGATTCCGAGGGGTCGGTTAAGCCGTTATGCAAGTGCTATGGACTCGCTGCTTTCCATTCAGGCGCTGGCTTTGTTTTGATGCACTGACTGGCCATGAGTTCTTCGTCTTGACCAGGCAGGGACGACAACCGAAACTTACAGCCAAGCTATAGGCAGCTCTGATCAATTCGTAACACGGCATCTTGCGGCGCAAAATCGCCCACTTCTGCGTTGCGGATCTTCGCAATAGCCAGCTATTACCTGCGATCCGCGCCTTGAACTGGACGATTGTTCACCAAAATCTGCGCGCGCCAGAATGAATCAGAGCGTCCTTAAAAAAGAAATTGTAGGAAAATTGTAAAAATAAACGGAAACAACAGAGTTTTTACACATGAAAAGAGGCTTTTGGGGATTACTTCTGCTGCTCTGGATTCAGACTACCTTCGCGCATGCCTCTGAAATTAACTTTGTTGATGCCCGTGCACAGGGGAGTTTCAATATCGGCGCGGCTCAGGCTTCTCTATCGCGCATGTTCGTCGGTGAGCC
This sequence comes from Thiotrichales bacterium, assembly GCA_024763135.1. Lineage (GTDB taxonomy): Bacteria > Pseudomonadota > Gammaproteobacteria > UWMA-0217 > UWMA-0217 > JANTGD01. Next base: position 1,985 of record JANTGD010000055.1, read on the forward strand.
GATCAACCACGAACTGCTGGTCATTGATTATCAGCTTCCGGGGCAAACGGCTGCAGGTGTGTGGGCCAAAGACTTTCCTGCTGCTCTGGCCAAGGGGCAAGTGGATGTGGTCAAAGCGGCTATTTATTTGTCTGACACCGCATCCGGTGACATTTCAACAGCGCTCGAACTCAAGGGCGACGCTGGAACGCAGCGGCTTCCCCTTAGCCTGAAGCCGGGCGCCAATCAGATTCGGGCGCTACTCGACTGGAATAGTATTGGTCAGCTGAATGAAGCGGTGTTGCTAATCCAACGCACCGGTGGGCCTGATCCTGCGGTGGGCCAGATCCAGTTCGATCTTGTTTTTCAACCCCTTCCTCTGCTCGAAAAACTGTACGCAAATTTGTGGGGACGTGTTGGCGGGGTCATTGTGTTCAGTGTGCTACTGGGGCTAATGGCGGCAGCATTCCGTCCGCAGAAATCCATCACGGTGAATGGTTTTTGGCGTGATCTGGCTTTTGGAGTGGCAGCTGTGCTGATGAGTTCTGCAGTGATGGCCACCTATACATTAGGCACCTCCAATCCGCTCGATAACGGCTGGCTTTATCTGTATGTACCCGCTGCCGGATGGCTGGCCAGCCTCGTGTTGAAACTGAGCTTGACCGGGCAACGCTTATCCGTCAGGGAAGCCGTGTGGAGTGCGCTCTTTCCTGGATTGCTGGCGGCTGCGGCCAGCCAGGAAGACCTCTGGATGGCACCTGATTCGCTGACCAGCTTTTATCAGCTCAGTGGATTTGGCGCGGCACTGTTTGTGCTGATATTTCATCTCGCGAATAGCTATCAGCTCGCCGTCCGCAAGAAACACTTGGACGGGATCAGGGCTGCGGTCATTGTCGCAACGCCTTTTGTTTTTGGGTTGCTGTTGGCATTACAGACGTTTCACCACTTTTTTATTCAGGTGCTGCTGATTTTCGTGGTGGGCGAATTTGTTGCCAATGCCGCGTCGCTGGTCAATCGTGAGCGTCTATTGTCTGCTATCCGGGTGCATGTTGTGCTGGCAGTGCTGGCCCTTCTGGTCACCGTCGCGCCCGATATTGCGGCGTTGGGTTCGGGTGCGACCGCTGCTTCGCTGCCCGGGGGGTTGCGCCCTTTCGTCGCAGTCATCACGAGCATGCTGTCGCAGGGGCCGCTTTGGGCAATGGTTTATTTACTGACCGGTCTGGTGCTTGGTGCCATTCGTGGCAATCCTCCCCATGGCAGAGCCGCGCAAGACGATGCCATTCGCGGATTGAAAAAAGGCATGGTATTCAGTGGTGTTTTGATGGGGCTGCTGCAGACGCTGCATGTCCTGGTGGATACGTCGTTATTGAAGATTTTTTTCCACTCGGCGCCGTTGTTGTTTTGCATTCTCGCGGGTGCTGCAATCTTTCCGCTGTTGAAAACTATTATCGAGACTTTCGATGGGAGCCAGTCGTTCTTTCGTCGTGCCGCACTGGCGTATCAGAAGCCGACGCTGTTATTGCGGGGAGTGGTCCTCGGGTTGGCGGTTGCGATTGGCCTTGGCGCAGGCTTCCCAGAGTTGCCAACGTCGACACGTATCGGTTTCGGCGCATTGGCCGGTGCACTGGTTTTCAGTGGTGTGAGTCTGTTGCGTGATGGGTTTTTGGGAATGCGCGCCCTTGGCCATATCAGGTCATCGCGCAGCTATTTGCTCGAGGGCGGGCTCGGTCTGTTCATCGGAGCGGGCATCGGTTTTTATCTCGACGCGGCGCAGTTGCCCATTATTCTGACCAAATTTGAGCTGTACAACAGCTTCGGGCTCGAGCCGATGGAGATCGTCCGACAATGCCAGCAACTCCGCACCACTGCGCCGAATGAATTTACTGCGTTGATCAGCCGCTGGGGCCACATCACCCTGCCTGCTGCGTCTGGCGGTGCACAGATCTTATTCAACGAAGCACTGATGGGTGTCATCGGCTGGGGTATCGCTGCGCCATTGTTCGCGATCAACAAGGCATTCCTGACTGCCGTGCTCGACCGTGACACCTCAGCCATCAAACGGTTGTCAACCCGTGCAGGTATTACCGAGCTGGCTGATGGCACCATTTATGTGCTGCGTTGGGGGTTGTGGATGGCACCGATTATTTTCACCTTCCTGCGGCCAATGGCAGAAGCCACCTGGTATAACCAGGACGGCTTGATACGGACAGGTTTTGCTGTCGTCAACAGTCTGACCCACGATGCCGACGGATTCACGGCGTGGAGCCTGAATGTCTTTACCTGGATTATTGGTTATGCCTGGTTTCAGGTATTGATCTGGATCGACCACATGGGCCTGCGCGTTGCGACGCTGGTTAATTTATCGTTTATTGGTCTCGATCGGCTCGATGAGCGATTTGCAGCATTTGTCGGGCGGGATGCCACAGCGAGGTTTATCCCGGAGGGCGTCAAACGTTTTGCTACCTGGGCGCCGTTATTGATTCCTTTCTATTTGCCAGCGGGCGCGCAGTGGGAAAAAGTCTTTAACGCGGGTTCCGCCCTGCAGGCCCAGCAAGCTGGCGGCTCACCGGGATTGAGGTCGCTGTTGATTGCGGCCGTGTTGCTGGCTGGAGGGGTGACGCTCTTGTTCACACTGCATAGAAAACGGCGGGAACGTCGTGGCGACAAGGAAGGGCGTATGCAACTGATGAACAATACTTATTCGGTGGCGTTGAAGTCGAACGGAGAGCTTTATTCCTCGCTGCGTGAAAACGAAGCGGGTGTCAGCCGCTGCGCGTTTGAGGCAGCCGATCCATCTGGCCGGGTGCTTTTTGTGGTTGAGCGCGCCGACGACGACAGGCCACTCAGGGCGTGGCCGGTGCTGGGTAATTTCCCTGAACAAATCTTCCACCCCTCGACCTTTACCAGCGATGCCCATCAGATCAGGGTGGTCAATACAGCGCATGGCGTGCGAACCACCATTACCATCACACTCCCTGATCGCGATGATGCTGCTGAGTTGTGGGACATCGAGCTCGAGGATCTGAGCGGTCAGGCGCGTAAGCTGATGTTGGTGCCCTATCTCGAATGGATGCTCAATCGCCCCGATGCCGACCGGAATCACACGCAGTACAACCGCCTGTATCCGGAAATCTCCTACCGCACGGATCTCAATGCACTGGTCGCCTTACATCGCAGCACAAAGTTATATGGTTGGCTGGCAGCCAGCGTGCCGCCGCAAGGGTTGCTCATGACACGAGTTGATTTCATTGGCCGGGCTGGCAGCATCTGGACGCCACGCGCACTCGAAACACTGCAGTTTCAGCCAGCGCTCAATGCCGGGCCCTGCCCGATGTTCGATCCTATTGGCGCGCTCATGCTGGATACGCCGGTTGCTGCTCACGGGCAGGCAACTTGCCGGATGCAGATAGGCTGCGACAAAACCGAGGAGCGTATTCAGGCACTGGTTCTTAAGCATCTCAAACCACAGATTGATGCGTCGCTGCAGAACCAATGGCAAGCAAAACGCATCCCACAGATTGGTCATGGTGAGATGCCCGCCGGGACACCGCAGCCCTATACGCACTATTGCGACGATGGGAATACACTGCAGGTGCTAACGCCTTTTACACCGCGTCCGTTTGATCACGAAATGTCCAATGCGCTGGGCCATGTCGTGGCGGTCACCAATCACGGATTACATACTTCTGCCAGCGGTAACTCGCAACAGAATCGTTTGACACCCGATCGGTCGGACGTGGTTGGCACCCAAATCCCTTCGGAAGCCATCTACCTTTACGACGAAGTTTCAGGGGACTGGTTTTCTCCCTGCTATGATCCGCTCAAAGACTGCACAGCGACACACACAGCCTCATTCAGCCTGGACGGTAGCGCTGTCTTTACGATGTGCAAAGGCGACCTCGAAACCGAACTCGCAGTGCACGTGCCGCTTGAGGACCCTGTCGGTGTCTATCTCCTGACGGTTCGCAACACAGGGAAAAAATCGCGCCGGTTGCGCATCGCGCCTTATTTTCAGATCGTCTTGGCGCATAGCCCGGAATCTGCTGGGCCATTGCAGATTTCTCACGGCGCGGGTGACAGTGCATTGTTTTTCAAAAACCCACGTAATCGCTTCCATTCGGGGACCTGCTTTGTCGCTATGAGTGAAACGGTGGCGGAGTTTACGGTAAGACGTGGCAGCTTCTTTGGAGCTGGTCGTGCGTTTTCCCGGCCGCTGATGGTGGAACAAGGTACCGCGGCGCCAGCAGGCACTGACAAGTTTCCGGTCGCCGCACTGCTGGCCGGCATTGAATTACCCCCAGGCGGTGAACGGGTGATGTCGATTGTGTTGGGCCAGGCCGGTACCCAGGCTCAGGCCGAAGCCTGCGTGCGTAAGTTTCGTTCTGTGGATACTGCGGCCCAGAGCCTGCAGTCCACACGTGACTGGTGGATGGCGTTGCAGTCGACGCTAACGGTGAAAACCAGTGATCCGCAATTCGACAGCTATGTAAGATGGATGAAATACCAAACACTCAGCGAGCGCATCTGGGCGCGCAAGGGATTTTATCAGGCATCCGGGGCGTATGGTTTTCGAGATCAGTTGCAGGATACGGTCAATATGATCTGGGTCGATCCGGTACTGGCGCGCGCGCAGCTGATCGTGAACGCTGCCCAGCAGTTCCGTGAAGGTGATGTGGCGCATTGGTTCTTCCTTCGCCAGGATGGGCGAACGGGCTTTCTCAGCCGTTCTCACGCCAGCGATAACCCCTTATGGCTGGGCTGGGGTGTTGGTGAATATCTCCGTATGACCGGAGATCAATCAATTCTTGATGAGCAGGTTAGTTATCTCGAAGCGGAAACGCCACTGGCACCGCTGCCGGCTGGGAAACACGGGATGGGTTTTTTCCCATTGCGCTCGTCACGCAGTGATTCTGTTTTCAACCATGTCATGCGCGCTATGGATCTTGTCCTTGAGAAACGCATGGGTCGCAACGGCCTGCCGTTGATGGGCACAGGCGACTGGAATGATGGCTTCGATGCGATCGGTAGCGAGGGGCGCGGCGAATCGGTGTGGATGGGGTTTTTCCTTGTCTGTGTGCTGAAAAGTCTTCTTCCGCTGATTCGCGAGCGCCGCGGGATGGGACGTGGCCAGCATTACGCGCAATTATTAATGCAGCTGGAAGAGCGCATAGAGACGACTTGGCGGAGTGATCGTTACTTACGGGCAATTCATGATGATGGCACCGAAATCGGTGTCGCCGGGGCCGGCTATTGGGAGACCGATGCGCTGGGCGCATCGTGGGCCGTGTTTGCCGGCATCAATCCACAGCGCAGCCGGATTGCGTTGGACACCGCGTTGCGGGTTTTGGAGCAGGACAAGGTCATATCGCTGGGATGGCCGCCCCTGCGCGCTGATATCAAGCCCTATCTGGGCCGCAGCGCCACCTATCCGGAAGGTGTGCGTGAAAACGGCATGTACTCACACGGTGTGCAATGGTTGACACGTGCCTGCCGGATGGTGTCAGAACAGCTGGCACAAGAGGGGGAATCAGATGCTGCACAGCATTACCGCGATGCGGCTGTCCGGCTCTGGTATAAAATTTCAGCCATCCCGCATGTCCGAGGTGCGGAGTCTGAAATCTACGGCGGGCAACCCAATCAGCAATGCGCGGACTATCTGACGCTGCACGATCCTGGGCGTATGATCTGGAGCGGATATACCGGTGCCGCTGGTTGGATGTTACGACAGGCCTGCGAAAGTATTGTTGGAGCGGAACTGGAGAACAATGCAGTAAAGTTACCCGAAGACATGGATCAACCCCGCGATGGTTTGCGCATCAAAGATCTCTCCCGCAATCTTGCTGGGAGCCCCTTTCAATAATTAACGGAGAGTGCATGTGTGATGGCTCAATACTGTCGTATTAGCATTGCAATTAAACGATTCAATGCACTGCTGGTACTTGGGCTAGTGCTGAGTGTTGGCAGTACCCAAAATTCGTGGGCGACGCAGCCGACAGTATTTAGTTTTCCCACGGTGAATCCGGCGCATACGCATATGCTTGAGCTATTGCAAAATGCGTTCGGTTATGTCGATCCGTCACATGGTTTGATCGACCCTGATTCGGGCTATCCGGCAGAAGGTTGGAATCAAGACTCTGATCGCGCGCTCTATCTCAGATCGTTCACACAATTGACCGCGATCGGCCAATGGCTCGAGTTACTGGCGAATATCGCTGCCGGTTATGCGGATAATCCGTACATCTCGCGGCCCGCAGCGTTGACTCAATTGAGGCTTACGGTTTCCACCCTGCTGTCGGACCAGCAAAATCCGTCCGTGAGCGCCAAAGGATTGCTGGGAAATTTCCTCGGCTTTGCTCCCAACGCTCGCATGGGTCCCTTGAGTGACGAAGTTGAGAAGCAGAAGTTTGTCGATGTGTTTGGAGCAGAAAAAGCAGAAGCCATCTGGAACGCCCTCATCGCGAAAAAGTGGATTTTCCCCCAACAGGATGGCTCGTTTGCCAAGGTGCCACGCAAGGGGGATTACGGCGATAAATTTTTCACCGGTGAGCTGGCGCCATTTGCCGACAGTAACACCATTAAAAAGATCATGGCCGTGCTCGATACGCGTGTCGTGCAGATTATATTTGGCGACAACGCTAATCTGACGGCGTCGGCGGCCAAGGCAATCGGTGCACTGCGCCACCCAAGGTTGCAAGATGAACCCCTGGCGGAGGCACTCGAAAAGCAACTCGAGCAGTTTATTGCACGACAGGAAGCAGGCTACCGTTATCTCTATGATCAACAGGCTGGAACCTTTGTGTTCGGGTGGAATGCAACGCGGGACCGTTTTACAGGCTGGGAAGACGGTAACGGTCGTTGGGTTGTGGGTCATATGGACTATTTTGCCAATGAGTTTCGAGGTCCTCTTGCTTTCGTGGTCCTGCGCTTTGGGATACCGGTGGATGCGGTGAAGAAGTGTGGTTTCAAAATCAAACCGTATCGCCTGGCAGACGGGCGCGACCTGTATACGCTGGCGACGTGGGAAGGTTCGGCCTTCCAGTCCTTGGGGCTATCGCAGTTCATGCAGGAAATGGATGCAGTGGGCTGGCGCGAAAATCTACGCAATGCGGTGTCGATTTACCTGGATTTTTCACAGCAGCATGAACTGCCCGGATTCTTAAGTGAGGCCTATAGTGGGCGCGGTGTGGAGTACAGTGGGCGCATCGGCATCCCGGAGGTGGCGGTTACCGATCAGCCGCGCATTACCGATGCACCCTCACTCTATACGCTCGGCGTCGCCTATGGGATCGAAGCGGATCAAATTGAGTCATTCCTTTCCCGTCACTGGCAAACCATTTCCCGCCTGTTGACCGCGCATGGTCCTTGGGAAGGATTCAATACCACCGAAAAGCAAGTCATCGAATTTCAAACGACAGCACACACGTTGGCACTGATACTCGGTGGCATCGCTTCCGCCGAAGCAAACATGCAGCGTTATCTGGCGGGGCGCCACATGACATCGCTACAAAAAGTGTATGGCGAAAATGGCCTCAAAACCAACCTGCTGAAAGACGATACGCATTGGATTTCGTGGAGCCCGCTGGGTGACCGGGTGGATGGCCGGCATCAGGAGAACGCGTTTCACTTGCGGGGTGAGGATATCCAGGAGGCGGCAGTGACCATCAAACCTTCGACACCCCTCAATTTGTCCAACGGGATCCTCCAGATACGTTACCGTGCGGTAAATCCGCCAGCAAACAGCATTTTGGTGCTCGATACCGGACCGCAAAACTTCCAAAACGAGATTTTTCTGCGCTTCGATACAACAGAAGCGGAGCAGGATATCCGCATCCCATTACCCGCAACACCAGGATTGGAAAATATTAAGGAGCTGGTGTTGCGCTTTGGAGGAGAGCGAATTCCAGAAGCGGTCGATCTCACGCTGTCCCGCTTCGAATTCGTACCAGCATCGCGCTGACCGGTCTCTGATTGGCTTGCGTGCCCGCAGTTTTGTGAATTGAGTGCCGGAAGCACACCAGAATTCTCAGTAGTCGCCGTCTCCTTTCAGAGCGTCTCCAGAACACGTTTAGCCCCGGCCGGGAGATTGAGCTGGAATTTTGGTCACTGCTCAAATTGCTCCTGAAATACGCCAGCTCTGCGTGAAAAAATGGTCATTGACATGTGCAAACGCATGTTTTTCACCCTGATCTGATCTATTTCGGAGGGCAATCTGAGTCGTTAAAAATTTTGTTTCGCTCAGGGGTGGCTGTTCACGGTCAACCTGCGATGACTCGGGTGCAGTGTGTTTCAGGCGTGATCCGATGACTTCAGCTTCACAACAACTGGCTGCTGCCGCAAAGGTAGAGCTTATTGATTCAGAGTGGAAAATGGCGCGCCTGAGAGGATTCGAACCTCTGACCTCTGCCTCCGGAGGGCAGCGCTCTATCCAGCTGAGCTACAGGCGCGTAGATAGGTTGGCCGTGCGTTGTCTGCGCGGCGGGCCTGGATGGTGGCGTTCGATTACGCTGGCCCTGTGTTCAAAGCGATTGGCGCTTTGGCTGGGCGCGGTCATGGGGCCATGATCCAGATCAGGATGCGAAGGATACTCACCCCGGTGGGTTTCGTCTACGCTTAGCGTGGAAATAGAATGCTTAAGGATATTGCTTTGCCGTTGGGTTGCACCTGGAAAGAGTACTAGTCTATTTGCCTTTCTCCAGTAGGTGAATTCTCCTATACTTGCGCGCGCTCGGTGTGCGTACGCGAGTTGATGGGGTGATGATGTCTTGATTGCCCGACCATCAGGCGTGGTTTGAGTGTGGTTGACACCCTCAAGTTCGGTTGCTGCGAGGCTCCTTGCTATTGGCGCCACGTATAAAGAGCAGCCCTGTCTGATTGGCTCAGGTTAGTTGGCAGGGGGTGTCGTTGCGTCTATTTTGCTGTCAAGCAGCTGAGCCAGAGAGGCTTGAGACCACGCATAAGTAAAAGCAATGCGGCGGCGGCCGCGTTTTTAAACAGCCTGGATCAATGGTGCTTTACCGGATTTATGAGTGCCACAGAGTGGAGGTAAATGGGTGGAAAATTCCGTACAAGAAGGGTTCTCGGTCAAATTGGTAATGGTGGCCGGAGGGCTGATCATATTGGTTGTTGTGGCATTTCTGATTTCGCGACTGTTTGTCACGATCGGTCACAATACGGTCCATGGCCTAGAGACCGAAGACAATACGAAGATGGTCGATGAGATCGTCGCGCAACGGGTCAAGCGTGTCGGTACGGTCATCGCGGGTAAAGTAGATACCAAACCCAAGGTTTATACCGGCGAGCAGGTTGTGGAAATGGTCTGTGCCTCCTGCCATCGTTTTGGTGTGCTGGGCTCACCAAAAATTGGTTCAAAGGAAGCCTGGGAGCCGCGTTGGAAGCAAGGATTTGACGTGTTGACCCAACATGCGCTCGAAGGTAAAGGCAAAATGCCCGCAAAAGGTGGCAATCCCATGTTGTCGGATGTGGATGTGCAAAAAGCGATTGCATTTATGTTAGATAAATCGGGCCTTGAAGCGCCGGATTTGGGGGCGAAGCCAGAAGCAGGTGCTGAGGGAGAACCAGCGCAAACCGCGCCGCTGGCAGAGGCGCAACCTGCTGTAACCGAAGAGGCTGCCGCTGCGCCGGCTTCGGCACCGCAGCAGGGAATGAGTGGCATGGCCCCAGCAGCTGCGATGCCACCACAAGGCATGGCAGGTATGATGCCGCCGGGATCTGCACCCACGGCGCCATCCCAAATAATGCCGGGCACGTTGCCTCCAGTGGCATCCCCACCTATGATGAATATGATGCCGAATACGCAATCTGAACCGACGATAGAGGCGCAACCCTTACCTCAGGGCACTCCTGCACCGGCCTCAGCTGGTCAAGATCAGACCGCGATGAAAGGCAGCCCCGCAACTGCTCGAAATGCGCAGTTTTCTTTCGACTTGCTGGCGTTCGGGAAGGATGTATATACGCAGGCTTGTTCAGCTTGTCATGCGGCGGGAATTGCTGGTGCACCGCGCATGGATGACCCCGCTGCCTGGGCACCGCGACTGAATACAACCATGGATGCGCTTGCAGCTGCCGCAGTCAACGGCAAGGGAGCGATGCCCCCAAAAGGCGGGCGTTACGATTTGAGTAATGAAGCGGTGATGTCGGCGGTTGCTTATATGGTGAGTACCGTTCGTTAAGGAAGCTCTGATCAATTCGTGATACGGCCTATTGCGGCTTGAAGGCGGGCCCATTCGCAGTTGGGTGAATCCTTGCGTTTCCCTTTACATCGCATATGCGCGTCATTGCGAATGCTGGCAATTTAATGCGTGGCGTTGACTAAGATAAAATACCTACCCCCGCAACCATCGATCCATGGCGCGGTAGCTGAGTGCTTCGGTCAGGTGTTCGGTTTGGAGCTCAGGCTCTCCTGTAAGGTCCGCGATGGTTCTGGCAACTTTCAGAATGCGGTGATAAGCGCGGGCCGACAGGTTGAGGCGCGTCATCGCAGTATCCAGCAGTGCCAGGCAGTCCTGGGAAAGCTTGCAATGAGTTTCTACCTCTCGATTGTTCATTTGCGCATTGGTTTTGCCAGCCCGTTGTAGCTGTCTTTCGCGCGCCCGGGTGACGCGTTGACGTATCGTCTTGCTCGTCTCTCCTGGTTGTGGGTGTTGGAGTGCTTCTTTGGGAAGTTTCGGTACCTCGATTTGGAGGTCGATACGGTCGAGGAATGGCGCGGAGAGCCGTGAGCGATAGCGGCGCTGCTGTTCTACGGAACATTGGCAATTGGGGCCGAGATCACAATCGTACCCCTGGGGGCAGGGGTTCATAGCGGCGATTAATTGAAAGTTGGCGGGAAAAAGCGCCTGACGCGCAGCGCGCGAAATGCTGATTTCACCAGTTTCCAGGGGTTCGCGGAGCACGTCGAGGACCCGCCGGTCGAATTCCGTGAGTTCATCCAAAAATAGCACGCCATGATGCGCTAAGGATATTTCTCCCGGGCTGGGAATGGAGCCACCGCCTACCAGTGCGACGCCGGAGGCGGTGTGGTGGGGGCTGCGGACGACGCGTTGACCGTAAATGGAGGGGTCGAAGGCTTGCTGGCGTGCAATGGAAGCCACTGCAGCGGCTTCGAGTGCTTCCTGCTCGGTCATCGGTGGCAAAATGGTGGCCAGACGTGTGGCCAGCATGGTCTTGCCGGTCCCTGGTGGTCCGACCATTAACATGTGATGCCGCCCTGCAGCCGCGATTTCCAAGGCTCGGCGTGCTTGCGGCTGGCCGCGCACATCCGCCATATCTATGG
>JANTGD010000056.1 GCA_024763135.1 Thiotrichales bacterium
GCTACAGATGACCCCTTGATGGCTCACCCGAAGGGCGCAAACCCACGCGTCCAGCACGGCGTTATTGCTGCTCGACATGGAACAACCATGGCTTCGCAACAATGCCTTGTTCTGAACGCGTGGGTTTGCGCTGATATAGACAGTTTGAACTTGGCGGTGTACTAGTACATTGTCAATATCGTGTTGACGATGTACTAGGGGCTGGGTTTAAGCAGGCGGTCGACCAGGGTTTCCAATTCATTGATACGTTCTCGCAGCGGATCTGGTTGCATGTCGCCGGGCGGTTTGGCCGAAGTGCTGTGCTCGGTAGCTGTATTCAGGCTGAGTCGGTAGCCCGCGTGTTCTCCTTGCAGGGTGGGTGTGAGCAGCCTTTTTTGAACGAGCGTTGCTGCGGCTTGTTCGGCTTGTTGCGGGGTTTCATAGGGATACAGGCGATAGGCCTGCTCGTAGAGTGCTCGCTGCTCCACAATAGGCTGGGTCAGTGCCAGCACCACGATTGCAAACAAAGGGGGGGACAATTTCAAGCGTTGTTCTAGGGTTTGGTGGTAACGAAATTGTCCCTGGGTTTCTTGTACACGCAACAGGCCGGCGCGGATTAGTTCTGCCAATGCCTTATGCACATCGGCCTTTGCCACCGGTGAGCAGTTCAGGGTTTTGCGTTGTTCGTTGAGTGTTTCAGTGATGCTTTGCGCGGTGGCGGGGTACTCGGAGACCGAGGTGTATTGCAGTGTGCCGAGCGCTCCAAGCGCAGCCGCACATAAAGGGTTAGCAGGCAACAGGTCCATTGTTTGGGTGCCTCAAGGTGCTTTGTAGAGCGTTGATAGGATGGCTTGTCATGTCGAGTAACCTGTCCATGCGCTGCGGCATTGAATCAAAGGTGACCCGTCACCAGGCCGCGGCGTCAGCGATCAGCTTTGCGGCCCAGTGTAACACGTGGATTTCCGCCCAGATCGGACAGGGTTTGAATATGTGAAAACTTTGCATCACTGAACAAGCGATAGGCAGCTTCTGCCTGATTATACCCATGCTCGACCATCAGCCAGCCTTGATCCTGCAGGTAGCGCCCTGCCTGACTGATGATGCCGATGAGTGCATCGAGCCCGGTGATGCCGGCTGTGAGCGCAGTTTGTGGTTCGAAACGCACATCGCCTTGCTGCAGATGCGGATCATCAGCTGCGATATATGGGGGGTTAGAGACGATCAGGTCGAAACATTCATGTTGCTGCAATGCAGCGTACCAATGGCTCTGCTTGAATATGACATTGGGAATGCCGAGCCGCTTGGCGTTGGCTTGGGCGATTTCGAGCGCAGCGTTTGAGACATCGGTGGCGGTAACCTCCCAGCCCGGATTTTCGTGTGCGAGTGCCAGAGCGATGGCGCCGGTGCCAGTGCCCAGATCGAGAACGCGAGCCGGCTGTTGAGTCACGCGAGTCAATGCCGTCTCGACCAGCAGCTCGGTTTCAGGTCGGGGGATCAGGACATCGCGATTGACCTGCAGCTCCAGGGTCCAGAATTCTTTGCTCCCGGTGATGTACGCCACGGGTTCTCCTTGGCACCTGCGCGCGAGGAGGGCTTCAAAGCGTTTGATATCGGTGCTTTCGAGGAGTCGCTCTGGCCAGCTGTAAAGATAGCTGCGGGGCTTTTTCAGCGCGGTTGCGAGTAATATTTCGGCATCCAGTCTGGGCGAATCGGAATCGATCTGCGCTGCGGCTTGTGCCAGGATTGTTTTGATTCTGGCGTCGCTTGGCATCATCTGTCTAGTCTGCGAGTGCTGCGAGCTGTTCGGCCTGGTATTCATTTAAGAGGGGTTCGATGATTTGGTCCAAATCGCCGGCAAGGATTTCATCGAGTTTGTATAAGGTCAGATTGATCCGATGGTCGGTAACCCGGCCTTGTGGGAAATTATAGGTGCGGATGCGTTCAGACCGGTCACCGCTGCCCACGAGATTCTTGCGTAGGGCAGATTCTTCAGCTGCCTGTTTTTGCCGGTCCGCTTCGAGCAGTTTTGCCTGCAGTAACGACATGGCGCGCGCCCGATTTTTGTGTTGCGAGCGCTCGTCCTGACATTCGACCACGATCCCGGTTGGCAGGTGCGTCAGACGCACGGCGGAATCGGTTTTATTCACGTGCTGTCCGCCCGCGCCAGATGCGCGGTAGGTATCCACACGCAGATCCGCAGGATTGATCTCCTGGGCTTCGACTGCTTCGGCTTCGGGCATTACGGCAACCGTTGCAGCGGAGGTGTGAATGCGTCCCTGGGATTCTGTTTCCGGGACGCGTTGCACGCGATGGGCGCCCGATTCGAATTTGAGGCGCGAATAGGCACCATGCCCGATAATACGCGTGATGATTTCTTTATATCCGCCGTGTTCCCCAGGGCTTTCATTGAGGATTTCAATTTGCCAGTGTTGGCGTTCCGCATAACGGGCATAGAGCTTGAAGAGGTCACCTGCGAAGATGGCCGCCTCGTCTCCTCCCGTGCCGGCGCGGATTTCGAGAAATACATTGCTGTTGTCGTGCGGATCTTTGGGCAGCAGATGCTTTTGTAAATGCTGCTCCAATTGCTCGATTTGCTCATTGAGTAATTTGCGTTCTTCGATCGCCATTTCCCGCAGTTCCGGATCGGACTCGCTGAGCATCTCTTCGGTGGTAGCCAGATCATCGACGGCCTGGCGGTAGTCGGCAAAAGTTTCAACCACGGGTTCCAGCTGACCGTACTCTTGAGAGAGGGTACGAAACTGATTTTGATCGGCTATGATCTCGGCATCGGCCAGTAGGCCCGTGACTTCTTCAAAACGGTCTTTGAGATCTTCGAGCTTGGTAATTACGGACTGTTTCACGTTTTAGCGTATATCTTTGGGTGGTTCTTCCAGCGCGAACAGCTCGCGCGCTGCCTCGAGCAACTCGCCGCGCCCTTCTTGGGCAGCGCAGTTCATCGCCTTGGTTGGGGCATGGATGAGTTTATTGGTGAGAGTGCGCGCCAGATAGTCGATCGCCTCTTCGGGAGATTTGCCTTGTTGACTGAGCCGTTTGGCCTGGATGGCTACCTGGGCTGCGACACTGTGAGCGTGTTGCCGGTAATCCCGAATAGTATGGACGGCGTCCTGACTATTCAACCAGCCCTGAAAGGCTTTCACTTGAGTGATGACCAGTTCTTCTGCCTGTTTTGCTGCTTCCTGACGATTGCGCATATTTTCCTCGATCACACCGTGTAAATCATCGACCGTATAGAGATACACATCTGAGAGCTTGCCGACCTCCGGCTCGATGTCCCTGGGTACCGCGATGTCAACCATGAAGAAGGGGCGGCGCTTGCGTTTTTTTAGTGCCCGTTCCACTGCGCCTTTGCCCAGAATGGGTAATGGGCTGGCCGTGGAGGAAATAATTATGTCGGCCTGCACCAAGGCGTCAGGAATGTCCGACAGCGTAATGGCCTCGGCCTGAAATTCCTTTGCCAAATGCTGGGCGCGTTCTACCGTCCGGTTCGCGACAATCATATGCGAGACGTTCTGACGTGCAAGATGCCTGGCAGTGAGTTCGATGGTTTCGCCGGCGCCGATCAATAGCGCAGTTTGGGCTTCGAGTGAATCGAAGATCTGTTTTGCAAGGCTGACGGCGGCAAATGCGACAGATACGGCGCTCGAACCGATCTCTGTTTGCGTGCGGATTTGTTTGGCGGTGGAAAAGGTGTGCTGGTAGAGCCGACTCAGGTAGCGGCCGATACTGTCATGTTCCAGGGCAGTTTGATAGGAGGATTTTAGCTGGCCAAGGATTTGCGGCTCTCCCAGGACCAGCGAATCCAAGCCACAGGCAACGCGTAGCATGTGCTGCACGGCTTCCCCATTATGGAGCGTATACAGAAAAGGTTGCAGATGGTGGGTGTCGAACGCATGTGCTCGGGCCAGCCAATGGGTCAATTGATGCGCTGTATCGGCTTGATGGTGCCAACAGGTGACTTCAGTGCGATTGCAGGTGGAGAGTACAGAGGCTTCTTCCACACCGGGCAATGCAAGCAACTTCGAGAATGTTCCAGGTAGTTCCTCAGCGCGAAACACGATTTTTTCGCGCACTTCAATCGGTGCTGTTTTGTGATTGATACCTATAGTGAGGAGTGACATGGTGTAGCGGAGAATCTAATCGAGGCGGAATTCTGTGCCATACGTGCATTGATTACAAGCATGTGTGCTGCGCTGGATCGATTTCGCGACGGCAGTGACCGCCCTTCTTATCATTCGGTAAGATCCCAAATGTAGTAAAAAAGCAGGGATTCAAGGTAGGCGGCGTGGGATTGCAGCGTGGTGCGACAGTGCACTGGTCAGCGCTCGATGGGCGCCTGAGGAACTGTGACAATTAACAGCCCGAAATCGCTGATATCTGTTAGGATGTTGGCGCAAAACCATGAAGGTAAGAACCCGAATGATATCCAGTTTATTTCGCAAGATACTACGCTGTTTTAGACGTTCCGAAACCTGGCATTTCCCCGATGCGGTCGCATTAATGAGGTTTTGCTCATCATCGGCCACGCTGGTCCAGGACCCGTGTTGTTCACGCAGCATGCCATACGGCAGGCGAGCAGTGCGCTTTTCCGAGGGCAGTTTTCGGGCCAGAAGCACTTGTAGCAGTTTGCTGGTTGCTAAGTCTTATCACCTTACGGGTTGGTTCCGATCATCTGTACCGATCTACCACTCTGTAGCATTGCTGGTGCTGATCGGCAGTCTGCTGAGTGCCAGTGGCTGCACGACCTTGTCTACCCATAAGCAGCAGGCTGAACCGATTGCCATCGAGGCCAATCCAATCGATCCTGCGATACAGAAACGTGCGGATTTGATGTACGAGGTGTTGGCGGGGGAAATCTCTGGGAAGTTGGGGGATGTGGAAGCTGCATCGGAACATTACCTCGAAGCAGCCAAGCTCACCGATGACCCCAGCGTGGCTGCACGCACGGCCCGGATTGCCTTGTTTGCAAAGGATTATGAAAAGGCTTACGAGGCTGCGGCGCGCTGGGTGGAGTTGGAGCCGGACAATAATGATGCTCAGCAGACTCTGGGATTGTTGTTGGTCCGGCTTGAGCGCCCGAAAGAGGCCGCAGAGCATTTTGCAAAAGTCATCGATGCGGCTGGGCCCGATCATTACGAGGCTTCTTTTGCGCAACTCAATCTGTTACTTGGGCGTGAGGCCGTAACGGATACAGAACTGCAAGTGCTGGATATTCTACGTAAGCGCTATCCCAAGGTCGTGGATGCGCAGCGTACCTATGCGGAATTGGCGTATCGGGGACAGGATTACGAGAAAGCCCTGGCAGGCGTGGAAGACGCGCTCGCGATTGATCCCAAGGATCAACGTTCTCTCGTAATTAAGAATCGCGCATTGTTGTCGCTTGGACGCGTTGATGAGGCGCTTGCCAATATGCGTAGCTTGTTGCAAGAGCACCCGCAGGACCCCGCACTGTATCATAATTATGCGCGCATGTTGGTTCAGGCCAAACGCTATGGTGAGGCATTGGAAGCTTATCAGGAGGTGCTGCGCTTGCAACCCGATGATCCGGACATTGTGTATAGCAAAGCCTTGCTCGAGATCGAACTTAAGAAATACACGGATGCCCGTAAGAGTCTTCAAGCATTACTGGATTCGCCGCACCATCATGATGAAGCCAGCTATTACCTCGGGCGTGTTAGTGAGGACCAGGGGCGTCTCGAAGAGGCAATCGATTGGTACAAGCAGGTCGAAGAGGGTGAATACTACTTCGATGCGCAGACCAGAATCGCCGAAGCGATGGCCAGTACAGGTCGATTAGAGGCGGCCAGGGCGTATCTACAGACATTGCGTAATCAGATCGATGACCAGGACGCGGTGGTGAGGCTTTTGCTGGTCGAAGGGCAGCTGCTTGCCGATCAGCAGCAAGACCAGGCGGCCTATGATTTTTACGACGAAGCGTTGAAGAAATACCCTGATAATAGCGATCTATTGTACGCCCGGGCCATGATGGCAGAGCGGATTGGGCATGTAGACTGGTTGGAGCGCGATCTCAAACGTTTACTGGCTAAGGAACCGGATAACGCCACAGCGCTCAATGCGTTGGGGTATACCTTGGCCGACCGTACAGAACGCTATCAGGAAGCGTACCAGTATATCCAGCAGGCGCTGAAAATCCGTCCTGATGATGCCGCCATACTCGATAGTATGGGTTGGGTAGAATACAAGCTGGGAGATTTGCAGGCGGCTCTTAAGTATCTGCGTCAGGCTTATGCACAGATGAAGGATACAGAGATTGCCTATCATCTGGGTGAAGTCCTACTGGCCCTGGGCCAGCGTGATGAAGCAGAAAAACTGGTGCTCGGCGCATTGGCGGAATCGCCAGACGATGTACGCCTGCAAACGCTGTTAGAGAAACTGAAGCAATAATGTACCGCCAAATCACGCTGCGGGCGTTTTGGATAGCGTTATTGGGTGTTTTTCTCCTATCAGGCTGTGTGACGCAATCCAAGGTCAAAACGAGTAGCCAGGGAATCTGGCCCTCGCTCAAGGCGGCGCAGCGGGCGGCGCAGCTCGGTCCCCTGCGGAATTGGGATCTGGAAGGTCGTCTCGGCGTGCAGATGGGGGACGAAGGATTCTCCGCTGGACTGGTTTGGCAGCAACGAGTCGATCGGTTTCATATCGAATTATTCGATCAATTGGGGCGTAAAGTGGCGATTCTCAGCGGCACCCCGACTAAGGTCGATTTACGTACCGCGAAGGGGCAGCGGTTTACAGGAGATAATCCGGAAACCTTGTTGCGGGAGCATGTCGGGTGGAGTGTCCCTATCCGTAGCCTTTTCTATTGGGTACGTGGGTTGCCTGATCCCAAAACCGTCTCCTGGCGTGAGGATTACAATGATCAAGGGTTGCTAGTAGCGCTCGAACAGGGAGGGTGGCAGGTGCAGCTGTCACGGTATAGCCCTTTCGATGATTTTCAATTACCCCGCCTAGTCAAAATGGTACGGGATGACATTAAGCTCAAATTGTTGATCAAAAAGTGGAGCTAGGCGGTCGTCCGAGAATGCGGACCGTCTCTCAGCATAGCCATTTTAAGGAACCTCTGAGTAATACTGGCGCGAGCAGACCGTGGTGAAGAATCGTCCAGATCAAGGCGCGGATCGCATGTAATAGCTAGCTATTGCGAAGACCGGCAACGAAGAAACGGGTGATTTGGTGCCGCACGATGTACTAGTACCTCGTCAACACGATATTGGCGGCTACAGCAAGCCGGAAAGCGGTCAGCCGGTAGGCGCGCGAGCGCAGGACTGGCTGTCGCCAATTCAAGCGAGCGCAACACCCCGGATGGCCGCTTTCCGGCACACCCTCCGGGAGCATCCCGAATCCGCCACTGCGGCGTTGCGCCCCTTGAAAAGGGAGCCACCCTTTCCTGCGGGACGCGCCTTGCATTGGATAATGGAGGGCGCTAAACGAAGGGGTGGCGTATGCGTGAGCGACTCATTGAATGAACTGCATGGATTGGAGTATGTGTTGTGGGTGAAAGTGTTTTCCCCCCGGGGTTACCCGTTTTTACGGCGCCGGCCAAGCTCAATTTGTTTTTGCATATCACTGGGCGACGCGCTGATGGTTACCATGAACTGCAAACACTTTTTCAGCTGTTGGACTTCGGTGATCGACTGGCCTTTGAGGTAACGGCAGATTCTGGCATCCATCGAGTGACCGGACTGCCGGGGGTCGAAGTATCAGAAGACCTGGTTGTGCGGGCGGCCCATCTTTTACAAGCGGCCTGTCATTGCCGCGAGGGATGCCGCATCTACATTGACAAGCGACTGCCACTGGGCGGGGGATTGGGTGGCGGTAGTTCTGATGCAGCCACGGCATTGAGGGTATTAAACCATCAATGGCAGTGTGGCTTAGGGGTCGATGAGCTGGCTGAACTTGGGCGCCAACTCGGTGCTGATGTTCCGGTGTTTGTGCGCGGCTATAGCGCCTGGGGGGAAGGGATCGGCGAGGAGCTCGAGCCTGTGGAGTTGGCATCGCGTTACTTTGCCGTATTGCGCCCAGAGGTAGCGGTCAGCACCGCCCGGCTTTTTTCCTCGTCCCAATTGACACGAGACCTCCAGCGCATCACAATACGCGACTTTCTCGCGACCGGTGGCGAGAACGTGTTTGAGCCTGTGGCTCGATCGCTCTATCCTGAGATTGATAAAGCGATGAATTGGCTGGATAATTTCGCGCGATCTCGACTGACGGGTACCGGTAGTTGCGTGTTTGCCGAGTTTGAAACCCGTAACACTGCGCAGGCTGTTATCGATGCACTCCCAGCAGGGCTCGTTGGTTTTGTTGCTAAAGGAGTCAATCGTTCCCCGTTGCTTAGCGAAATGGGTAAGAGTTTATAAAAATTGGGCCGTCGCCAAGCGGTAAGGCACCGGGTTTTGATCCCGGCATTCGCAGGTTCGAATCCTGCCGGCCCAGCCAACTATCTAAAAACGGGCGGATTCTGGTTTTCCGGGACTGCCCTTTTTTTGTGGGCGTGAGGGGATTTGGAACGGCGTAGCGGATCGCTGTGGACAACTGCAGCGCTGACGACGATTTCAAAGTGCCACTGGACTGGCTACGCCGCAGCGTATCATTACCAGCGTTGCGCCCTGACAGCGTTACACGGTACTCCGGACAGCTGATGTGTCAATGGAGACCTTAACGGCGCTCAGGTTTGGGTGCAGCATGAGTGTTGGGTATGTTTACCCGGCGCAGCTGAAACGACATGGTTTCAGCGAAAATCGAGTTTCGAACAAGATGGAAGAGCGAGCGATGCCAGAAGCTTCCGGCATGATGGTCTTTTCGGGTAATGCAACCCCTGAACTGGCCAAGGCTGTTGCCAGCCAATTGGGCTTGCCTCTGGGCAAGGCGACTGTTGACAGCTTTAGTGATGGTGAGATCCAGGTAGAGATTCTGGAGAATGTGCGCGGCCACGACGTGTTTATTGTGCAGTCCACGTGCCGTCCAACCAACCGAAATCTCATGGAACTCCTGATTATGGTGGATGCATTACGGCGATCTTCGGCCGGCCGCATCACCGCTGTGATCCCCTACTTTGGTTATGCGCGGCAGGATCGGCGCGTGCGGTCAGCGCGGGTCCCTATTTCCGCAAAAGTGGTGGCCAATCTGCTCACTGTCGTGGGTATCGATCGGGTATTGACCGTGGATTTGCACGCAGATCAGGTGCAGGGATTTTTTGATTTGCCGGTGGACAATATCTACGGTTCCAAAGTGTTGCTCGATGACATTTATTCGCATTATGCGAATCTCGACGACATTACCGTTGTATCGCCGGATGTGGGTGGTGTCGTCCGGGCCCGGGCTTTTGCTACGCGGCTGGGTAATGAACTTGCGATTATCGACAAGCGCCGCCCGCGCCCGAATCAAGCCAAGGTCATGCATATTATTGGTGAAGTCGATGGGCGTCAGTGTCTTATCGTCGATGACTTGGTGGACACAGCGGGGACACTCTGTGAAGCGGCAGGTGCATTGAAAGACGCCGGTGCCGCCAAGGTCTCTGCCTATGTCACCCACGCCGTGCTTTCTGGTTCGGCAGTTGAAAATGTAAAGAATTCGGCGCTTGACGAGTTGGTAGTGACCGATACCATCCCACTGTCTACGCAGGCTGCCACCTGTGAGCGGATTCGTGTGCTGACAATGGCGCCTCTGCTTGCCGAGACGATGTTACGGATCAGTCGTGAAGAGTCGGTTTCCGAACTTTTCGAAAATTAGCGGTTGATCTCTAGTTGATGACTGTTTTCGGATACAGGTATTCGCTAGTGGGCCATGCGGGAAAAATGGTAAAGCCCAGAGACCCGCAAATGGCCCAAGACAAGGCGCATTGCGCCGGGAATGGCCCGGTCCTTTCCAAGCAATGCAACGCGGTATTTGGTTATTTGTGGGGCTCCCGAAGGGCCAGTCCACAAGGCGCGCGAGTGCAGGACTGGCCTTAGCCAATTCAAGCGAGCGCAGCGCCGTCCAGCGCGGCTTGTGGGCTGGCTGAGACTCACCTTTATTTCCGCATGGCCCACTAGAGGAATCAATTTGAACAAATCCTCAGATCAGTACACCTGAGAACTCCTGGTCGCGGGAGTTCATCGGCCGGATGATGCGCATGCACCTTGCCTTGTAGGGCAGGGCGTGGCAGAGCATTGATACCGGTCTTTTTCGTCAATGAAACTTTGGAGTTAACTATGGCTAAATTTAAATTGAATGCCGAAAAGCGTTCGGAGCAGGGTAAGGGTGCGAGCCGCCGCCTGCGCCGTGACGGCAAACTGCCCGCAATTATCTACGGGGGAGGCAAAGAACCGACAGCAATTACGCTCAATCATGCCCAGGTCCTCCGCCAGTTGGAGGATGAAGGGTTTTACTCTCAGGTCATTACCGTTGACTTGGAAGGTGCTCTGGAACCCGTGATTTTGCGTGATTTGCAGCGGCATCCGGCGAAGCCGTTCATTCTGCATCTGGACCTGCAACGCATTAATGAAAATGAAGCGATTCGGGTGCATATCCCTTTACATTTTATCAACGAAGATCACTGCGTTGGTGCCAAATCGGGTGGCCAATTGATCCACCAGTTGGTCGAGGTCGGAATTGCGGCGTTACCGAAAAATCTGCCTGAGTACATTGAGGTCGATGTTGCTGAGCTAGGTGTGGGCGAATCGTTGCACTTAAGTGATTTGACCTTGCCAGAAGGTGTTGAGCTGCCGGAATTGGCTCAGGGGGGAGAGCATGATTTGTCCGTCGTCACCGTCCAAAAAGTCAAAGGTGCAGGGGCCGAAGCAGAAGAAGCCGAGTGATCTTCGGAGCGTCTCGTTTAGGATGAATGAATTCCATGTATTGCAGGGGAAACATCAACCCTGCCGAGCACGATAAGTATGCATGGGGCGGTGCCTTTGAAGCTCATAGTGGGATTGGGTAACCCTGGCTCGAAATATGCTCAAACCCGGCATAATGCCGGGTTTTGGTTTGTGGAGCAGCTCGCCGAACGTTATCAAGGGCGCTTTCTCAAGGAGCCCAAGTTTTCCGCAGAGCTGGCGCGTATCACTGTTGCAGGGCATGCGTTGTGGCTGCTCAAGCCAAACACCTTTATGAACCGCAGTGGTTTGTCCGTCGGACAGTTTTTGAAGTTCTACAAATTGAATCTAGAGCAGATTCTGGTGGCTCATGATGAACTGGATTTGGAGCCGGGCGTAGTGCGACTCAAACAAGGTGGTGGGCATGGAGGACATAATGGCCTGCGCGATATTATCGCGCAGGTTGGTAAAGAATTCTGGCGTTTAAGAATTGGTATTGGCCATCCTGGGCATCGCGATCAGGTGGTCGACTATGTGTTGAATCGGCCATCAAAATCAGAAGAGGCACTTATCCATAGCGCAATCGAGCGCGCTATTGAGAATCTTCCCACGATATTGGAATCAGGATTCGAACAATCGATGAATCAATTGCATCGCCGCTAAGATGCGTGTGACGCAGCAAAACCTCAATAGGATGCGTCGTGAGAGCGCGCCTTTTACCCTTTCTTTTTGCCGCAGCGCGGAAAAATGGCAGCGCTGCTGGGCCGGTTGTTGCTTTGCACTGACCCGAGGTTTTTCAACGGCTAGCTAACGCTGGCGGATCGAGCGACAAGAGACAGAGATTATGGGATTTAAATGTGGCATTGTTGGTTTGCCCAATGTGGGAAAATCGACGCTTTTCAATGCCTTGACCAAAGCCGGTATACAGGCGGAAAACTATCCTTTTTGCACTATCGAGCCAAATGTAGGAGTGGTGCCCGTGCCTGACCCCAGGCTCGAAGCCTTGGCAAAGATCGTCAAGCCAGAGCGCGTTTTACCAACGACCATGGAATTCGTTGACATAGCAGGATTAGTGGCAGGGGCCTCAAAAGGAGAGGGACTGGGAAACAAATTTTTAGCCCATATCCGCGAAACCGACGCAATTGCTCAGGTTGTTCGCTGTTTTGAGAACGATGATGTCGTCCATGTAGCTGGGAAAGTCGATCCAGCGGAAGATATTGAAACCATAAACACCGAGCTGATTCTTGCGGACCTCGAGACTGTGGAAAAAGCACTCAATCGGGTGGCTCGCGTGGCTAAATCAGGTGATAAAGAAGCGAAGGCCCAGTTACAGGTTTTGGAACGACTGCAGCAACATCTGGGTGAAGGACTGTCTGCTCGGACTGCATCCCTCAGCGAGGATGAGCAGCGCTTGATTCGTGAATTGCAACTGATCACGGTCAAACCAATCCTGTTTATCGCCAATGTTGCTGAAGACGGCTTTAATGACAATCCACATCTGGACGCAGTACGTAAAATTGCGACCGCAGAGCAAGCAGAAGTCGTGCCCGTCTGTGCAGCGATCGAGATGGAGCTGGCAGAATTGGATGACGCTGAAAGGGACGAGTTTTTGCAGGAGATGGGTCTGGATGAGCCAGGTCTCAATCGAGTCATCCGCGCCGGTTATCACTTGTTACACTTGCAGACTTTTTTCACAGCAGGCGTAAAAGAGGTCAGAGCCTGGACTGTCCATCAAGGCGCAACAGCACCGCAAGCAGCGGGGAGAATCCACACTGATTTCGAAAAAGGCTTCATCCGTGCGGAAGTCATTGCCTACGACGATTTCATCGCCTATGGCGGCGAACAGGGTGCTAAAGACGCAGGTAAATGGCGTCTCGAAGGCAAGGACTACCTCATGCAAGAAGGTGATGTCGTCCACTTTAGATTCAATGTTTAAACCGACACCTGGGTACCGGTCTACTCCAAGGCTGGAGATTCTGCGGACGGCTTGACTTTTATTGAATTTAGCAACAAAATCTGCGCCCTTCCTGATGCGGCTATGTAGCTCAGTTGGTTAGAGCACATCACTCATAATGATGGGGTCGGTGGTTCGAATCCACCCATAGCCACCAATTAAATCAAAGGCATGGGGTATTGTGGTATTAGTATCCTAGAGCCAGTGTCTTCAAAAAACAGTCGGGAGATGCCTTTCTCCTGATGGTGATTCCGCCAACATTTAGGCAGCTTATCTAACAGCTGTTAAGGAAGCTCTGATTAACTCTGGCGCGAGCAGATTGTGCTGAAAAATCGTCCAGTTCAAGGCGCGGGTCGCAGGTAATAGCGGTCTATTGCGAAGATCCGCAACGCAGAAGTGGGCGATTTTGCGCCGCAAGCTGCCGTGTTACGGATTGATCAGAGCTTCCCTAATATTGTCAGCTGCCTGGTGGGC
>JANTGD010000057.1 GCA_024763135.1 Thiotrichales bacterium
GCTGCTCGACATGGAACAACCATGGCTTCGCAACAATGCCTTGTTCTGAACGCGTGGGTTTGCGCTGATATAGACAGTTTGAACTTGTCGGTGTACTGGTATTCAACTAGCAGGTAGATCCTATGACTTGGCTGACTCAATGGTTGCAACAAGCCTATCGAAGCGATGATCACTACACGCTGATCAGTTGGTTGTTTTTGCGCATATTGGGTGGTATTTACGCGATCGCGTTCTTCTCCCTAGCAGTGCAAATACTCGGGCTAGTCGGAACCGAAGGGATTCTGCCTTTTCATTTGTGGGCAGAACGGGCTTATTCGGCACTCGGTCCGAGTGCCTGGTGGCATTTTCCCACGCTATTCTGGTTTAACAGCAGCGACATTATGTTGTTCTCTGTGTGCCTAGTCGGTGGCCTGCTCTCCACGGCAGTCATGTTGGGTTGGCAGCGGCAATGGGTGATGGTGTTGTTATTCGTGTTCTATTTATCGCTCACCCGAGCGGGTCAGATTTTTCTCAATTTTCAATGGGACTATCTATTACTCGAGAGTGGTTTTCTCGCAATTTTCTTGTTGCGCGCACCCTCTGCATTGGTCATTTTTCTATTTCATTGGTTATTGTTCCGGCTCAGGTTTTTTTCGGGAATTGCAAAGCTCGCCAGTGGAGACCCTTCCTGGTCCGGCTTTAACGCACTCAATTACTATTTCGAAACGCAGCCTTTGCCGCACATAGGCTCGTGGTACGCGCATCAATTGCCAGCTTTGGTACATCAGGCGGGGGTTGCATTTACCTTCTTCTCTGAATTGATTGTCCCATTTTTTATTTTTCTGCCACGGCCATTCAGGCTCACAGCCGCTGGCGTAACCCTCGTGATGCAATTATTGATCATCATGACGTCTAATCATAATTGGATCAATCTACTCACCATCGCGTTGTGCATTTTTTTGCTTCAGGATCGAGATCTGCAGCGCATAATTCCTGTACGGATAAAGCAGTGGGCTAAGCCGGCAGAACTTGGTTCGATGACCTGGAGTGAAAAAGGGGTTTTAACCTTGGCCGCGGGGATGATTGTCTTTTCGAGCGTCACGCTGGCAGTGGAAAGATTTAGTCCCTTCAAGCTACCCGTCGCAACCATTGAATCGGCTTTGATCAGTAATCGCCTGGGAATTGGGAATATCTACCACGTCTTCCCCACAATGCAAACTGAGCGCCAGGAACTCGAAATCCAAGGCTCAATGGATGGTGTGCATTGGAAGACCTATGAATTTCGCTATAAACCAGGGGATATTGCGCAGGCACCCCGCTGGGTTGTTCCTCATCAACCGCGTCTGGATTGGATGATCTGGTTTGTTACACCGCAGTTTCCGGAACAGTTACGTTGGTTTGATCGATTTATGCAGCGTCTTGCCGAAGGAGCGCCAGCGGTTACCGATCTACTCAGACACAATCCTTTCCCTAATGAACCACCTCGATATTTACGAGTGTTGGCCTATCAATACCATTTTACGAATTTTAAGGAACGAGCCAAAACGGGGCATTGGTGGAAGCGAGAGCTGCTCGGAGAATTTCCACATACGCCACCCCGTTTTCCCTGAGTGTTATGTGTTCGTTTTATTTGGGTAAGAAAAATGAAGTTGGGCGTGGCAACCTCCGCTTGAAAAGCATCTTGACGGTAATGGCGCGAAATCACTCACCAAGCGGATTATAGCAAGCTGCTTACAAAGCGCTATCAGGTCGGCACTATGCAACGGGGCTACGAGTCAGTTTAAGCCCAAAATGGTATTTCGATTTATGCCGTTATGGACTGGATCGTTGTGTTTAGCTCCGCGCTCCCGTGCTCTTATAGTACTGCCATTTCTTCATTCTCAAAATTCCGGTGGTAGTGTGCCATATAGGCCACTTTACGATGCAGTGCGTCGATAACAGCTTCGTTGAAATTGACCTTTTCGAATAGTTGGGCGCTGCCAAGCCCTCCGGGGCTGAAGACGTTGATTTCCATCAATTTGTCACCGACGATATCTAAACCAACCAGAAACATACCATCTGCAACGAGCTTGGGCCGCACGATTTCAGCCAGCCTCAGCTGCAGCTCGGTGATATCCGCTTTGGCTTTTGTACCACCGGCGTGAATATTACTGCGCAGATCTTCGCCGTGGCGTAGTCGCCGAAAGGCAGCATAGTGACCGCGGTAGCGCAGTGGTTTGCCGTTCATTAGAAACAGGCGAATATCACCTTCAGCCGCGGCAGGCAGATATTCCTGCGCGATGATGTAACCATCGCGTATCAGTGTATCGATCATCTGGTTGAGGTTGGATTTATCTTCGAGCTTAGCCAAAAATACGCCTGTGCCACCCGAGCCCTGCAACGGTTTAATGACGGCATTGCCACCCATTTCAGCGATAAAGTGCAAGATATCCGGCTGACTACGGGAAATGAGTGTCTTAGGCCGTACTGCTTCAGGAAAGTGTTGGAAGTACATTTTATTCATTGCCTTGAGGAGACCATCGGGATCATTGACCACAATAACCCCATGCCGTTTGGCGACACGGCCAAAAGTGATGCCTGCGGTTTGCGCCCAACTACGGGGACCGACATCGAGTGATGGGTCGGAGCGCAGCATAAGTACGTCAACCTCATCCACGACGATTTGTTCGGTGACGGATTTATTGCCGTGCAATTCTGCCAGATAGGCCTGTGGGGTAGGGTAGTTCTTCCGCGGAGCACGCGTGGCGTGGGCGTGAATGTTGCCATCGGCAGCATAGGTGAAATCAGTGGCGCTGATGTACCAAACTCTATCGCCGCGATTATTCGCGGTTTGTGCAAGCCTGGTGGTGGTGTACTGGGCGAGTTCCCCCGCAAGATCATTGACGAAAAATGCGATTTTCATGGGTAGTAATGCCTAAATTATTTTGTGATGTATGGGTACTCAGGTTGTAGCTTTAGAGGGTTGCCATATGAATATTGTCGAACTGGCGATGATAATAACTCATGTACTCAACCTTTTTTTCCAGGGCTGCAATAATGGCGACACCAAAATTGGCTTTTGCATAACCTTGAGCTGTCACTAGTCCGCCAGGGCAAAAAATATCAATATCGATAAGTTTATCATCGATGATTTCAATACCCGCAAGAAATACGCCATCCTGCACCAGACGCGGGCGCAGTGCCTCAGCGATTTCAAAATGCGCAGGCTGTAGCTCGATAGGTTGAGAAGAGCCTGGATCATGAATATTCAGGCGCATGTTTTCGCTGGTTCGGGTCCATTGAAAGGCTGCAACCTTGCCTTTGTGACGTAATGGCTCACCATTGGCAAAAAACATTCGCACACTACCGTGTTCAGCACCCGGGAGGTATTCCTGAGCGATGGCATATCCATAACGAGTGATTGCATCGATCATTTGGTTTAGATTAGCGCGGTTGTCGGGGGTAACAACAAAGACTGCTTGTGAGTCTATGCCTTGAAAACCCTTTAAGACTGCAGTGCCACCTCGATCAGCAATAAAATCTTTGAGCGCTTCCCGGTCTCGGGAAATGAGTGTTTGTGGTCGAATTTTCTGGGGCATTAACTGGAGATACATTTTATCAAGCGCTCCGGCGAGCGCGGTGGGGTCGTTGAGGACAATGACGCCGCTGCGTAATAGCATTTCACCAAAGATAATACCCGCGTGTTTGACCCAGGCATGATAGTTGCTCTCCTTAGTCGGGTCGACGCGTATCATCAAAATATCCAGCTCGCTCAAATCTATTCGTTGCGGATTTCCATCTCCATTTTGCAGTGCCTTAAGGTATGTCGCTGGTGTGCGATAATGATGTTCTTTGGCCCGCCAGCCCCAGGCGTGGATGGTTTCATCCATGTCGTAAATAAGGTCTCCGGCATTGATGAACCACACATCATGTTTTCGATGTACCGCAGTAAGCGCCAACATGGGTGTTGTGTAATACTGCCGCTGTGCTGCGATATCGTTTACCAGAAAACCTATTTTCATTGCTCAGCCTCATTTAGCAGCGATAATACTTGGGTGTTGGCAGTGATTTTTTTTAATCGGGCTTGCGCTGTCGAATTGTCCAGATAGTGGGGTATCAGTGCGGCTGGTTTGAGAACCTTGCGCCAGCGTAATTCATTGATTATTTTAAGGTGTTTGGCGCCAAATTTGCCTATCCACAAAGGATCCAGTGATTCGCCCTTACCGAGGTAATCCAATACTCGTTGCAGACCGCGAAAATAAACCATGTCCTTAAGTAAACCCCCTCCGCGAAATATCCGGGTGGTCAGGTTGAATGCTGTGCGTGGAGAAAATCCATAGTCTTGGCACAATGCCCGGTACACACTGATAAAGTCTTGTCCTTCGGTCAGGTGATGTGCAGCGATTACCCGCCCAGCAAGCAGACGCAGACGTGGTTTCGTCAGTCCGCCCACAAGATATTCTGCAAAAACCGCCAGACCCTCTTGTAATTCTTCATAATCGGGGAGTCCTAGGTGTAATTGTCGAAGCGGCTGTTGGAGTCCATTGAAATAAGTCACGATGTGCGTACCGACTTCATGGGCCAATAGCGCATCGACGCGGTCGACAGCGATTTTTTGGCGTTTATTGATCAATAGGTTGCCTTGCGAGACCATGACGCCCATGACGTCATCGCGAATCTCCACACGCGAGGTCAAGCGGGGGTCGATGCTGCGGTAGTGGTTAAGCAGTGCCTCTGCTTTCTGCGCAAATTCCTGGCTGTCCAGTTTCTTCGCGGTAGGCATTCCTTCGTCGGGTCCGTGGTCCGGGGGTAATGCCTGGAGCACAGCTTGTGCAACATTCAGCAGCTTATTTTCCACTTGGCCATAGAGTTGTAGGCTGGCATAAAAAAAACGCGAGGTATTTCTGTCTTCCAACATCGAGAGTTTGAGATCGAGCTCGCGTTGTTGGGCTCGGAATAATGCTTCGAGCGCGGGATCTTCGATTTTTTCGATCGGAATGCGATACAGCGCTCTTTTAACCAATGGGGGATCGACTGGAATGGGTCGGTAGAGAAACCGGGGCGCTTGTTGATAGTGGTTGCGTTTAAATAGTTCCCATGCCTGGGCTGTATTGGTCGGACTAACGGTGAGTAGAAAATCGAATTGATCGCCGATTTTTGCCAGTGCCTCATCAACTTCCCAGACGAGACGTACTAGGCTACGCGGACCCAAAGCGTGGTAATGCGGGGGTTGTGAGGTGGTGTAATCACTGACAAATGCGAACACCGATTGGCGAATCGCCCGGCCGAGTCCGCGATGGATGGAACGCCTGAGCAAGGGGAATTCCTCTGCGGTTTCAACATTTCTCAAAACAGGGCGTATTGCGACGCCAAATTGCTGAATCCGATGCGCCCGCATGCTGTTTGCGCTGATTAACCGAGGCAGTCCTGAAGGCCAGGGCTTGGTGCTTGCAACGGTTTCCACGGACGCGCAGACTTGCTGTACTTTGACGCGTTCTAGTGCTCTGGTAAAGCGTTGAATCATGTCGCTCAGTAGCATGCTGCGGTGTGCGAACACCCGGAATGCAGGGCGAAAATCAGGCGTCAAAGCCGCAAACTCTTCCGCACTCCCCTCCCACATTTCGATAATTAAGAAAGCACCGAAGGATTTCGCCATGGCGCTGGCTATCGCAGTGACCAAGCGACTCGCCTCAGGAAAAAATTCTTCGCTGCCATCGATGATCAGATAGGCGGCCTCGCCACGCAACAGCTGTTCGATATCCGTGTGCAGCACACCTGCAGGCCGACGGTAGACAATCAGAAAGGGAAGCTGCCGGTCGATGTGGAGATAGCCTTTATGTGGCAGGTATCGCTTGACGGTTTGGCCGAGCTCGAGACGTTTGATAATGGCTGCAATACTGTGATCGCTGATCTCGTGATGCGACGCTGTGGCGGAGCGTGGGGTTGTTGGCTCTTGTGCGGTTTGCAGAGGGCGTTCAGACATAGACTCGTGCATGGGTTGAGATAGGTCGATCAGAGTCGGGCGCCCAGCCGGGCAAGTTCTTCGAGGATTCCGGGCAGCGTTGCGCGCAATGCTTCGGTAATAGCGGCATAGCTTTCTCGATAGAGTTCGCCCGTCCATTCATCCATAAAGAACTTTTTAAATTCAATGGCGATGGCGCATCCAGACTCGGGATAATGTTGGTGAATCCAACTTGGAAATTGTCGGCCGACAAATTTAACGTTTTCGCGCACATCCAAATGGCGGCCCATGAAATCAAAGTCGCGAAGTTCGTGCATAAATCGATCGACCAACGGGCCCCAGCGTTGCCTGTCCATGGTGCCTGTGCCGATATTCACCTCTGGATTTTCCGCGGGATCTGCCGGCGGCGCTGTCGGACCTGCCCGTCGGTGGTTGTAGCTATGCAGGTCAAGCACAACAAAGCGGCCATGTTCGTGTTGTTTTTTTTCCGCGAGCAAAGCCAAAGCGCGATAGTAGGCGTCATAATCGGCCAGTGAGGTTTCGATGATCGCTGCGCTTGGGGGCTGCTTCCAGATATCCAGGCCCCACGCGTCTTCGGGACGTAGATAGACAGCAGTTTCGCGAGGTCGATTTAAATCGACCTCGAAACGGGAATGCATGCCAACCATCCACGCAGGAGCGATCTGAGCCCAGCCCCCTGTATAGGGGTCTTCTTCGCGCAGCCGCGTGGCTTCGTCGAGTGCCATCAATGCTTCAACTTCTGGACGCAGCGCATGCCCGTGATGATTGGCAACACCGATAATGGGGCCGCTACCTGAGTTTTCTTTCCAGAAAGGTGGGGTGTGGTGGTACATGGTTTACCCTCCGGTTGTGATGCCAGACGTCAGTAGACTTCACCCATAGTATCAAAGCTTTTTAACCTGACTTTGATCATAGGGGGGTTGACGCATACATACGTGCCTGTAACGCCTCAACAAACCCTTGAAATGTACCAGTTCCGCGCTAAAGAATGGTCAGCCACACTCGTAAAACGCACATTTTTCGCCTTGATCTGATGCATTTCAGGGGCAATCTGAGCAGTGACTTCTTTTGTAACCACTTGCTAAGTAGTGTCTCGAGCCTTCTTTCAACAAGCGTGTTCTGATGTATGAACGCTTTGTTTGGATTACTCTGTAGCCGTCAAACATGCTTGTTGGAGTACCAGGGCCGCACGCACACGCGGTTAGCTGTTTGAGTGTGAGGAAGTGGTGCACTACACCTCAATCTTAAACCGGTTTAGAGCATGTATGAGTTGCGTTCGGTCGATAGGGTGGTGGTCGATCAATTCCACCCGGTTTTCATTGCAATTGGGGAGTGGTGTTGCGGTAATCTCAGCCCCAATACGGTTAAAGCCCCAGCATCCTCGGTCAGTTCTCAGCACTGCTTTCAGGCGTTCTGAGGGCAGACGACTAAAAAAATCGTAAACTCCCTCATAATTAAATAAGTCTGCCTCTGAAAAAATCCAACCGGTACTTTGATATTTGTCGGGTGCGGGGTGAGGGGCCGTATCGTCGCTGGATGCGTGCTGAGCCGGTGCTGGGGCGTTGACTTGGGATCGATCGACTCTCAACCACTCAGTACGCAGCGCGCCATGGCACACCGGATAGACTGGTATTTTGCTCAGCTTTAGCGTAGCGAGGTAATCAGCGAGGTGCCTCAATTCTGAGCCTTCATACAGATCCTGCTTATTTGCAAGGATGAGGTCAGCCACTTGCAGTTGCTGCTGAAAGTTGGGATGCTGGCTATAGCGTGGGTCCTGAACTTGGCGCGCATCGATGACGGTGATGATTGCCTGGAGGGAGAGTAGGTTTGTAAATTCGGGTGCACATAGACTGCGGATAATCGCTCGGGGGTGACCAAGTCCGGTGGGTTCGATAAGCAGCCGGTGGGGTTGGGCTCGCCTGAGTAATTTGATCAATGCAGTTTTGAACGGTACACCAGCTGCGCAACATAAACAGCCGCCTGGGACTTCAGCGAGATAAACGCCATTTGAGGACGTAGTGTTACCGATTAGCGCTGCATCGACACCGATTTCGCCAAATTCATTGATCAATACGGCCCAACGTTCTTGTGCAGGTCGGGTTTTTAAGAGCACGCGCAGAGTAGACGTCTTACCGCTGCCTAAAAACCCGGTAATGACATAGGTGGGCAAAGGCGTGCGGGCAGCGCTGTCGGGGGGGTTAGTCTTCGTCGTCACCCAGAGTACTCCGAGGTGATTGCAACGCAACAAGCAGGCAGAAGTCGACGATTTTGCGCCGCAAGATGCCGTGTTACGAATTGATCAGAGCTTCCCTAAGTGGCGTGAGGCCCTTTGTGGAAGGCAGTGCGTACCAGCCAATGGTACAGCACAGCGAATATGCCAAAGCCAACCAAGTATCCAACCGTTGTCATCAGGAACTGAGGCAGGTATCGAATGACACTGCTGAGATACTGCAGCGCAGACCACTCACCGAACTTTCCTGAAAAAACAAAGAACGTGGCATTGGAGACGGCAAAAGCAACCGTCACTGAGACCAGTACAGCGCCAGTCAAGGGTAAGAGAGTGCGCCAATGATTCCGGTGCTGGCTGTGGTACCAGCGCCCGCCCCACCAAAGTGCGCCGTAGGCAATGATCAAAAACGGATAGGCTGCGGTAATACAATAGCTTTCCGTTCCGCCCTGGGTGATTGCAAAATAGTCGATACCTCCTGCGGCTGCAAGAAAGAGCGCAAGATAGAGTCCACCTTGGAGCACGAAGCCCGCGGCGAAGAAGATCGCCCACGAGGCATCTGGCAGATGGAGTAGGCTGCCAAAGTGATGGTAGCGGGTTGCTACCATGAGAATGAGCAGGAACAGGCCGGTGATTAGTTTTTCTGTTTGAGTGGGTTGGTCCATTTGATCTCTCAGCACTGGTTGACCGGGTTAACCCCATTAGTTTTCTCTGAGGTATCTTGAGTCTTGGGGTGTTTTTCCTGCAAGGATAGCATTGCCCACCAGCTTTTTCAGCTCGAGAGCCGTTTGCGTGTATCCTGTCGTCAACGCTTCTGTCTGTCGCGAATGCATTCGCAACAGTAAAAACAGCGCTAATGATGTGCAATGGGGCCGACCGATTGTAGCCTCCGCTGTGGCGGTGAGTATACGATGACTGGTGCCCGGTCCGTCTCCCACTCTGTATAGAGGATGTTTCTAGAGGCCATCTGGGCAGTTCCTCTATTATTTGACAACTCGCTGAGTACTTACAACGACGATTGATATGAACGAAACGGATCAGCGGATTCATCTGGATCGCTTGCTCTGTGATGAAATGCTGCAGGGCTTGGCGCGGTGGTTACGGGCAGCTGGCTATGACACAGCAACCGTGGAGCGTGGTACTGATGATCGAGGGGTCGTAGAATCTGCGCTCGAAGAAGACCGAATGTTGCTCAGTCGGGACCGGCACCTACGTCATTATCGCCGCTTGCAGGGGCATTTGCTGTTATTGCGTGGGAATGAGGAAGCATCGATTGTCGCCGAGCTCAATGCCACGACCGATATCAATTGGATGAGGGCGCCTTTGACACGCTGTATGCGCTGTAATGGCGTGCTCCGTCGCGCCACGGTAGAGGAGCTGACGCGCATACCTTCGGGGTCGCGTGATTGTGTTGAAGTGGCTTGGGTCTGCCCGGATTGCGGTCGGATCTATTGGCGCGGAGCCCATGTGCCCAAAATTTTGCGGAAGCTTGAGTACTTTCAGAGCCTCGAGCCTATGAGTCGGTGAGCGCCCAGTGTCTCGCATTTTTTTAACCGTCGAGTGAGTTGGCATTGCAATGCTTTCCAGAGTACCAGTGGGTAGCAGGTCAATCAGCGGAGGCAGCCACCATAGCAAGGAAGATCGAGGTTGTGGGCTCCATGATGGTTGGACCCTGGCGTGGTTTAATCCGCCAGGGCCCACTCACCTAGGTTGCAGAATTTGAGTCTGGATTAGCCAAATATATCGTTGCTGATATTAATCAACCAATTCTCTGAATAGTTGGCTTCTTTTCGCCGACTTGCATCCATAGCAGTGAGTCCACCCGAGCCCTTGACTTTGCCGATTTTGCCTTCTTTGGTCAGATCATAAACCATTGCCACCGAGATCCCATACTTGGGGCCTACGAGGCTGTAGCAGGTATTGACCCAGCTGGGTTCTCCGGGTTCACGACCGTTGAGTAAGTCAACGATGGCTGCTGCGCAGACTTTGGCTTCTGAATTCGCCGCATAACCGGATTTAGGCAAGGGTGACTGAATGGCCGAGTCTCCGATTACATGGACATTGGGGATCAGCGTTGATTCCCAGGTTTTGGGATCGACGGGACACCAACCGCTGTCGTTGGTCAGACCCGTTGCTGCGGCAATCGATCCAGCCTTTTGAGCGGGAATGATGTTCAATACATCAGCCTTGACTGCTTCTTCCAAATCGCCCGCGTAGGCTGTCTTGGTTTTCACATCGACCTTAGTGACTTTGCCATCGGGAGCCCCCACCCATTCGATCATGCTATTGTCGGTACCGTAGCCATATAAATCTTCCCAACCCTTCATGAACAGCTTTTGCTTGGAGAATTTGGGCTTGGCGTCGAGCACCAGAATCTTTGACTTAGGTTTATGCTGCTTGAAATAATGAGCCACCATACTCACCCGCTCATAGGGGCCCGGTGGACAGCGAAAGGGATTGGGGGGCGGGGCAATCACAAAGGTGCCCCCGTCGGGCATAGCGACCAGTTGGTTGCGCAATAGGGTCGTTTGCGGGCCTGCCTTCCATGCATGCGGTACGCTTCCCACGTCTTTTTCTGAGTAGCCTTCGATCGTATCGAATTTAAAATCAATGCCGGGCGAGACAATGAGCCGGTCATAGCCGATACTTTCGCCACTGGACAATTGCACCTTTTGGTTCTCGGCGTCGATCACGCTCACCCAGCCATGGATGACATTGACCCCATGTTTGTTCTTCATGGCATCGTAAGTATGTGTGATGCTTTTCAGGTCTTTGAGACCGCCCAATACCCAGTTACTACCGGGGCAGGTGGTATAGGTTTTCTGATACTCGATCAGTGTGACATCAACGCTGGGATCGAACTTTTTAATATATTTTGCTGCGGTACCGCCGCCAAAACCGCCACCGATCACAACCACTTTTTTACTGCTGCTACCGGTTTTCGGATTGCTCGCACAGCCTGCGAGTGACAGACCGCTGACAACCGAAGCGCCACCTGCGAGTCTGAGAAAGTCTCTTCTATTGAGTTTGTTCATGAAGTTCTCCTTATTCTATTTGTTCACTGTCGCAAAGTAATGAGCGACTGCCGTGATTTGTTCATCGGTATAGCCTTTGGCAATCCGGTTCATAATCGAGCCTTTACGTTCGCCACTCTTAAATTTCTTGAGTGCCGTAACAATCTTTTCCTCGGAAAGCTCGCTGATTGAACGCAGATGGGGTGAGTGACTAACGCCGTCGGTACCATGGCAACCAGCGCAAGACACACCGATGGTGCGCCCCATGTGGTTGGCGCCGCCATGGGAATCCGCGAACGCAATGCTGTGTAAACCCATCAGGGAACAGACAGCGATAGAGGTGGTGGTTATCAGACTTTTTAATGTCATTCTCATCTCCACTTTGGATATGATTATTAGAAGAGCAAAGGTTTTAAGGAAGCCCTGATTAATTCTGGCGCGAGCAGATTGTGGTGAACAATCGTCCCGTTCAAGGGCGCGGATCGCAGGTAATAGCTGGCTATTGCGAGGATCCGCAACGCAGAAGTGGGCCATTTTTCGCCACAAGACGTCGTGTTACGAATTGATCAGAGCTTCCTTATTGACCTTCTTTGGGTGGTCGACACAGCGTTATACCTGTCAGAGAATGATTCAGAAAATGCTTATATTTTAATGCATTGATTAATTAGCATTTCCTGTTGACAGGTATTTGTGCAAAAAGGCATCAGGTCACGCACTGTAAAAAATGCGCGACAGTTAGCTAATACAAAGGCTTTGCAATCCAATCAGATGTGTGGCAATTGGCATACCGCAAGACTAATCCCTTCCAATCTGGCTGTTTTTTTCAAGTTGCTATGAGGAAATGCTACCTGGGGAGATTACTGAACGTGAACAAGAAAAATTGGGAATAAAAGGATAAAACAGACGACCGGTGCGTTAAGTCATTGGTAACGCATGCAAAGCAATGCTGTTGCGCTGGTGGAGATCGTTTGGGTGAGCGGCTACCCGTTTGCCAAGCGTGTTCAGTGTTCCAAAACGATTTTAATGACTTCCTTGGCAACAAAACCCATCATACCCATGCCTAAACCCAGGAAGATGACGAACATGCCAAATTTTCCCGCGTTGGACTCTTTACCGAGGCGATAAATAATAAACAGCATGTATCCGATCAAGAGCGTGAAGCCCAGCTTGAGGGAGATGGCGGAAAATTCTGCTTCGGTCATGGGGTAGATAGGTCGTCGAGGTTGGTGCGCTCTGAATGAGGCTTACATATGGATTGGTTTGGACGGGGCAATCGTTACATAAGTGATCAGGAATTGTAACCCTTTTGCATTTGTCAGGGTATTGTGGAATGTGGTGTGCAGGCCGGGTGCAAGTCGCACACTGCCGAGTGAGCAAAACAGAGTGGGAAGGTCTGCGCAGAAGCGCACAAATTTAAAGTTGGACCAAGCTGCGGTTTAAGGAAGCTCTGATCCATTCGTAACACGGCATCTTGCGGCGCAAAATCGCCCATTTGTGCGTTGCGGATCTCAGGGGCAATCTGAACCGTTACTTTACTTTTTGGTAACTCGCTGAGTAGTTACCAAGCATTTCGTGTCAGGGGTGGCGCTACCGAGACTGCTCTTTTTCGACCCTGCGGGTGTATTTGGCAACGATCATCATGGCAAAACCGATGATGAAGATAATGGCCGCTTTATAGCTGACACCTGCGACTGCTAGGCTGCTTTGTACCATGAGCAAAAACGCGAGTGCGACAAGCACATGGCCAGTAATGCCAACAGGCGTTCTCCAGTTCATTGTCTGACTCCCAGATTGAGTGCTAAATAGAACAAGAAAATAATTCTACGTGAATTCGGCCGGCTTGGCATTGACTATGATCAGCGGTCGCGATAGGCCTCGAGATCACTCCTATGTTTAACCTAGTACACCGACAAGTCCAAACTGTCTATATCAGCGCAAACCCACGCGTTCAGAACAAGGCATTGTTGCGAAGCCATGGTTGTTCCATGTCGAG
>JANTGD010000058.1 GCA_024763135.1 Thiotrichales bacterium
CAGAATCGCCCGAAGGGTTGTCCTGTCTGCATGCCTGGCGGTGTTGCACTCCTTGGGAAGGGAACAACCATTCCCTGCGAAGTGCGCCTACCCAGGCGTGCAGACAGGACAACTGCGCCCGTCATTTTAAGCTGGAGGAGGTACTAGTACCTCGTCCAGCTTAAAAAGACCGCCTCAGCGCTTTTGTGATGCTGCGCATCAAGACGCAGTGCGCAGGCAATGGCAGCGTCCTTGGCAAGCACTGCAACACCGAGGTGCGGCAGCACAGCAGCGCCCGACTGGGTTTTGGCCCCTTTTCCCGGCTAAATTCGTTAAATTGCCCTGTTATTCGCCTCATTTAGTCGAAAAAATAGACTTAAAACCACCCGCTCTCGCAACGGTTCCTATTCTCGGACAGCCTCGTAGGGGAGATCAGTTTACGCAAATGCGCGGCCTGGCCTTGGTTTTGCATGCAAAACAGTGAACGTCAACGTGACGTCACGGGTAGCCAAACATCGCGCGGCGACGCGCCTGACCAAGACGCACTGCCGAGTCACCGCGACGCCCCGTCCGAAAGCCCCCATGGCTCAAGCTAGGTCGAGTATTATGTATACAAGACACGATGAAGTTCCCAGGCTCGCGTCCCGATCGGGTAAGGTCGATGCGCGCTACTTTAACCATGTGTGCCTGGCATTGAAGCGCATCGACCGGGAAATTCGCCTGCGCATTCCCAAACTCAAGCATCTGGATCTAATATTGCAAAAGGATGCG
Source organism: Thiotrichales bacterium (assembly GCA_024763135.1). Classification (GTDB taxonomy): domain Bacteria; phylum Pseudomonadota; class Gammaproteobacteria; order UWMA-0217; family UWMA-0217; genus JANTGD01. Next base: position 751 of record JANTGD010000058.1, read on the forward strand.
TGGATCATCGTGGACCGGGCGCTATACGATTATCCGATCGCCGCTTGGTGCGAATTCGATCAGACCACGCGCAACGCATTGCATGAACCGATTCCCTGTTCCATCCGAATTTATCACTATGCCGCCATGATGGTACTCAGACGCACCTTGGAAGCCATGGACGACTTGCTCAATGAGCAACTCAAAAGCAAAGGGGGCTCAGTGGTTAGTCTGGAAAAGCGCAGCTAATCCAAGGCGCTGCCTGCAACGCCAACAGCACATTCGCGCTATACTGGGCTGCAATGTCAAACCGAAGGATACATGCCGATGCGCCAAGTAAACGCTGCGGGCAGTGTGCTTGCCGGATTTTTTGTGTTTCTGGGCCTGACGCTGCTTGGCTATCAGCTCGCTTCTGCCATCATTAAATTCAAGTCTTTCGAACGCTATGTCACCGTCAAAGGACTCGCAGAACGGGAAGTGCCCGCAAATATCGGCATCTGGCCGCTACAATACAGCGTCGTGGGCAACGATCTGACAGAGGTTTACGCGGCACTGGAAAACGATGCGCAGCGCATTCGCGAGTTTCTTCTCGAACATGGCTTCGATGCCAGCGAAATTACGCTCGCACCTCCGGCAGTGGTGGACAAACTCGCACAACAATATGGCAATGAGCAGCTCGAGTTCCGCTATACCGCCAATCAAACGCTCACAGTGTATACCCACAAAGTACAAGCCCTGCGCGAAGCGAAAAATCAGATGGCCGAACTGGGCAAAACCGGCATCCTGTTTCTCGGCGAAGACTACGGAAATACCACGGAATTTCTGTTCACTGGTCTCAACGATATCAAACCCGCAATGATCGAGGAAGCCACGCATCAAGCGCGCGAGGTCGCGCTCAAGTTTGCACGCGATTCCGCTAGCCGTCTGGGCAAGATCCGCAAAGCGCGCCAAGGACAGTTCAGTATCGAGCCCCGGGATCGCAACAATCCGCACATTAAAAAAGTCCGTGTGGTCTCGACCCTCGAATACTACCTCTCGGATTAGGCCGCATGGCCTATACACTTCGCCTGATTGACCTCAATCAACGCTGGCGCGACGATTGAACGCAGATCAATCGCGTTCTAAGAGAACTGTCAGGGGAGTCGCACATGCCTTCGATCGCACCGTATTCCACTACCCAAAACCGCTTACCCATCTATAGCACTCAGGCTCCAGCCACCCAACGCCAGGGTAACTACCGGCCAAATCCGTCGCCGGCTTTCAATAATTTGATGCTCTGGCAATATCTGATGTCGCTGTTGCAGGCCCTGCTGCAACAACTCCAGGGTCAACAAGGAGGGCGTCAAGACGGCACCCCAGGAGACGATCAGCTCAACGGCGGCTGGGGCAACGACCAGCTGTACGGCTGGGATGGTGACGATACCCTCAAAGGCTACGCCGGCGACGATTATCTGGTGGGGGGAGAAGGTAATGACCGTCTGGACGGTGGCGCGGGTAATGACGAGCTGATCGGTGGCAATGGTCGCGATCTTCTCAGAGGAGGATCAGGGATCGATACCCTCAATGGTGGACCCGGAGAGGATGGCGCAGAGCTACGCGGCAGCTATGCCGATTACGAGATTCTCTATACGCCGGAATGGGTCGATAACCCACCCAATCCGCTGATGGGCCGACCATCGATATTGCATCCAGAATCTTTCGAATTCATCAACCGCAACGATGGCAGCCGCACTACGGTCTCACAAGTGGAAAACTTTGTGTTCCAAAATGGTGAATTCCTGACGGTCGACCAACTCCGTGAGCGGGTCAATCCGCAACCCGCCGAGCTGCAGCTTAGCGCGAGCCAGCGGGCGGGGCTATTGCAATTATTCGGGTTTTCCAGCGGCGCCGATGCCAATGTTACCGTTCTCGACAACAATGCAGACCAAACCCTGAGCACGGGCGACACCGCCATTTTATCGGGCGGCTTTACAGGTGCGGAAATCGCACGTAAGCAACTGACCGCCGCCGATATTCAGCAACTCCAGCAGATGAGCAGCCCCGCACAAGCTTTGGCCGAAAACCGCGCCAAATGGGCTTCCAGTGGCATCGACAATTACCAATATCGTCTGCAACGCAGCTGCTTTTGTCCTGAGGATGCGAGGCGGCCGGTTGATCTCAGTGTGCAAAATGGACAAATCGTGGATGCGCATTATGCCGACACCGGTGAGTCACTTCCTCCAGGCGCACAAGCCAATCGACTCAGCGTCAATGACCTGTTCGATCTGATCGACAATGCAATTCAGGGGCAGGCTGACCGGGTGGAGGTGAGTTACGATCCGCAAACCGGCTATCCCCGTGACATCTACATCGATTACTCCGAACAAATGGCGGATGAGGAAGTGGCTATTACTGCCAGCGGCCTACAGCCACTCTCCTCCAACCCACCGCCCACGCAGATCCGTCCGGCCCGAGACGTAGTCGGCTTTGGCAATCGCATGCCGGTGATCGTTCCTCCTGGTCAACCACCTATACCACGCGACTATGTGTTGCTTGGGGATGTCAATAGCTATCCTGCACCAGTGCAATCGATCACCATCGATGGCCAACGTTCTGCGGTCACAGAGGAAAACGGGCGGTATGTCGCAAGGGGATTGTCCTTTCCCCAAACCGGTGCATTACAAGGCTACTTAACACTTGCAGATGGCAGCAGAGTTCCCCTGAACATTACCGTGCAATTCGTGTATTGATCCTGGTTTTGAGCTTGATGGCGTCGCCTCCCCCTATGACTGGCTCCATGTCATGTATAAGAGCCTCGCTGCCTGTCCACATGGCTCAATTTTCGGACTGTGACCAAGAGCGAAAATTTTCCGTCGCCACGGCAGGTTTACCTGTAAGTTTGATCACCACACTCTGCCAGACCCCGTCCTTGTCGATACCGTCGTGACATTCGCAGTGCCAACGGGCCGCCGAGCCCATGTGCATTGCGCTCATGAAACCGTCAGACGTAACCGACCAAGGATCATTCACAATGAACGGACGCACGCAGACCCCGGCTGTCGATACCACACAAGTATTCGCCCTGCAAACCGATGCACAGGGCCACATCACGCAAGCCAATAATGCACTCCTGCATCGGCTTGGGTTTCGCGCTCAAGAACTCATCGGCAAGAATCTCAGCCAACTGCAGCATTCCGACCTGCCCCCTGCCATCATGGCCGAAATCTGGCAGCGGCTTCAAGCCGCGCGACCCTGGCTGGGATTGCTGAAGATCAAAACAGCCACTGGGCAGGCGGTCTGGTTCAATACGACAGTCGCCGCCAGCCAAAGCGGAGCAGGTAATGGTCAGTATCAGTGGATTTTTCGCAACGCAAAAAGCACAGACATCAAACAAGCCGAAGCAGCCTACCGCAAACTGCGCAGTGGCAAAGGTACGCATCAAGGCGTTTTTGCACGCCTCTCAGCAACCCTCAACGATCTGCCCATTGGTAAGCGCATCACCTTCGGTTTTAGTCTGCTGACCATGCTGGTGGCAGGCGGCCTGACACTCGAGGCTCTGATCAATACCCGGAGTTTAATCGACTCTGAAGAACACGCCTGGCTGAACAAATACGCGCAAACCGTCAATACCTCCATCCAAAACAATGCGGCTAAAGCGACCGCGCTGGCCGCCGCGGTCAGTGCCTATCCTGAAGTCCGGGCCGCATTCATCAAGCGTGATCGTCAAGCCCTCCTGGCCGAAACCCAACAGACATTTGCAGTCTTGAAAAAGGACTACGGGGTGCGTCAGATGCAGTTTCACACGCCCGATGCGCACTCTTTTCTACGCCTGCACAAACCAAGCAAATATGGGGACGACCTCTCAGCATTCCGCGCCACGGTAGTAAAAGCCAATCAAACGCTGCGTCCGGTCAGTGGCTTGGAAAAGGGCAAGGCCGGATTCGGGATCCGCGGCGTCGTGCCTATGCTCGCGGGCCAACAGGGCATTGGCACTGTTGAAGTCGGCATGGGGTTAGATCAAGGCTTTCTCGAAGGGTTTAAGCGTAAACATCACGTGGAAGTTGGCGTGTATGTCCCGAATCAAAACCAGATACAGACGATTGGCTCTACCTTCGGCCAGCCCTTGTCCATACAACCCGCTCAAATACAGCAGGTTTTGTCAGGCACTCCGACACTCTCCGAAGCGACTTTTGGAGATCATGCTATGAGCCTGTTATACAGTCCTTTGAAGGACTTTTCTGGCAAAACAGTGGGGATGCTCGTTTTAGGGCGGGATCACAGCGATTATCAGGCAATGATGGCTGAAAAACGTAATCTGCTGTTACTCGTGGGTTTTGGCGCAATCCTGTTGAGTATCGGCGTGTCAATCTGGATCTCCCGCAGTATTGCGCATCCGATTGGTGAAGCGGTACAAATTTCGAAGAATATTGCTGCCGGCCAGTACGACAATCCCATCGATATCCGACGTAACGATGAAACCGGGGCATTGCTCGAAACCATGGGTACGATGCAGGCCCTCCTCGCTTACAAGCTGTTCGAAGAACACGAAACCAGTGAGGCCAATCGCAAGGTCAAAATCGCTTTGGATTACATTTCGACCAATGTGACGGTATCCAATACAGAGGGACACTTGATCTTCATGAATAAGGCTTGTCAGACACTGTTCAACGCGCTGGGCCAACAGCAATCCCGGGGCCAAGCCTTTCGTGCCGAAGAGTTGATTGGTAAGTCATTGGCAAAAGATTTCTTCAATGATCCCAAACTGCGTGAGATTTTCAGTAACCGGCTCTCTGTCGCTCAGGAAGCGACATTCTCCAGTTGGGGGCATACATTCAAACTGTTTATTCATCCGGTCATCGATGCACAAGGAGAATACCAGGGACGCGTCACCCAATGGACCGATATCACCGTGGAACTCACTGCAGAACAGGAAATCGAGCACATTGTCTCTGCCGCAAACCAAGGTGATTTGAGCCAGCGCGTGAGCCTGGAACATAAAGAAGGCTTCTTCAAACTCCTGGCGGTAAACCTCAACGCCCTATTGGATGGCATCGAGAATGTGATTTCAGACATCGATTCCACCATGCAACGCCTGGCGGTAGGTGACTTGACCAGCCCCATCGATAAGCGCTATGCCGGCACATTTGAATCCGTCAAAAGCAGCGTCAACACGACCATCCGCACTTTGCAAAGCATGATAGGCGAACTCCGCAATGCAACAACAGACGTGAACAACTCGGCACTGCAAATCTCGCATAGCAATGAACAGCTTTCCGAGCGTACCGAGAAACAGGGCGCAAGCCTGGAAAACACGGCGGCCAGCCTCGAAGAAATTACCGGTACCGTCAGCCAAAATGCAGAAAACGCCCATTTGGCAACCGACTTGGCGGTACAGGCACAAAAGGTTTCCAAACAAGGGGTCGAAGTGGTGCATCAAGCCATTGATGCCATGGGGTCGATCAACGCCTCCAGTAGCAAAATCGAGGAGATTATCAGCGTGATCGACGAGATCGCCTTCCAGACCAATCTGCTCGCACTCAACGCCGCTGTGGAAGCCGCACGCGCCGGAGAGATGGGACGGGGCTTCGCTGTGGTTGCCAATGAGGTACGCGCATTAGCCGGACGCAGCTCGGACGCGGCTAAGGAAATCAAGGTACTGATCACCGATAGCGTCGAAAAAGTGCACAATGGTTCTGAGTTAGTGAACAAGACCGGTACAGCACTGGACGAGATCACAGGCAGTATCGAGAAGGTCAACAGCATCATGGCTGAAATCGCCTCAGCCAACCAGGAACAGTCCATTGGTATCAGCCAAATCAACCATTCTGTCACCCAACTCGATGAAGCGACTCAGCAAAATACCGCGCTGGCCCAGCAAACTGCTACGGTTGCCGAGTCACTCAAGCAGCAGGCGCAGGCTATGGAGCAAGGAATCAGCCGCTTTCAACTCCCTGCTCCGGGTCAGTCCGCGGACGGGTCGGCGGCAGATCAGTTCCTGCGGGCGGTGTAGCCAATCTCACAATGCCACAACGGACCCACTGAGAGGTTTTTTCCAGAAAACTGCTATTGCACCTCCGCCAGATCGCCCTTGGTTTCCAACCAATGTTTGCGATCGGCGGAGCGCTTCTTGGCCAGCATCATATCCATCTGAGGCATAGGATTCTCTTCGGCCATGGTCAGTTGCACCAACCGCCGGGTATCGGGTGACATGGTTGTCTCACGCAGTTGCAGGGGATTCATCTCTCCTAAGCCCTTGAATCGCGTCACGCTGACCTTGCCCTTCTTCTTTTCCGCCTGAATCCGATTGAGTATCCCTTCGCGTTCGGCATCATCGAGCGCATAGAATTTTTCCTTGCCCACATCAATGCGGTACAACGGCGGCATGGCAACGTGTACATGTCCCGCCTCGACCAAGGGACGAAAATGCCTTAGAAACAACGCACACAATAGCGTCGCGATATGCAAACCATCGGAGTCTGCATCCGCCAATATGCAAATCTTTCCGTAGCGCAAGCCGTCCAGTTTGTCGCTCCCGGGCTCAACGCCGATCGCCACGGAAATGTCATGAATCTCCTGTGAGGCAAGTACCTGCTCCGAGTCGACTTCCCAGGTATTCAATATCTTGCCGCGCAAAGGCATAATCGCCTGGAACTCGCGATCCCGCGCCTGTTTGGCCGACCCACCTGCTGAATCGCCCTCCACCAGAAACAATTCGGTGCGCGCGAGATCCTGTGCCGCGCAGTCAGCCAGTTTACCGGGCAATGCAGGCCCCGCAGACACCTTTTTGCGGACTACTTTCTTTCCTGCGCGCTGTCGCTTTTGCGCATGTTCGATGGCCAGTTGCGCGATCTGCTCCCCCATATTGACGTGTTGGTTGAGCCACAGTACGAAAGCGTCCTTGACCACGCCAGACACAAAGGTGGCGGCCTCACGGGACGACAATCGCTCTTTGGTCTGTCCCGCAAACTGCGGATCCGCGAGTTTGACCGACAGGATATAGGCCAGCTGTTCCCATACATCCTCGGGGGCCAGCTTGACCCCTCGCGGCAGTAAGTTGCGAAACTCACAAAACTCACGCACCGCTTCCGTCAACCCGGTGCGTAAGCCATTGACATGCGTGCCACCTTGAGCGGTGGGAATCAGGTTCACGTAACTTTCGGCAACGGTCTCCCCCCCTTCCGGCAGCCAGAGAATCGCCCACTCCACCGCTTCGCTTTCCCCTGAAAACGCACCCACAAAGGGCTGTGGCGGCAAGTGTTCCCGATCGCCGACCGCTTCCATGAGATAGTCTTGCAAGCCCGCTTCGTATTGCCACTCGGTCTCCTCACCTGTGATCTCGTCTACAAAGTGAATTTGTAAACCCGGACATAGCACCGCTTTGGCCCGCAGTACATGCTTGAGTCGGGGGACTGAAAATTTAGCACTGTCGAAATACTTTGGATTGGGCCAGAACCGCAATCGCGTACCGGTATTGCGTTTGCCCACACTTCCGACTGCTTGCAGCGGCGTCGCCAGCTCACCCTGGGCAAAACTAATGTGATGCTCTTCGCCTTCACGTTTAATCCAGATTTCGACGGTGTTGGACAGCGCATTGACCACCGAGATCCCCACCCCATGCAGGCCACCCGAAAATTGATAGTTTTTATTGGAGAACTTACCGCCAGCATGCAGTGTGGATAGAATGACTTCCACGCCAGGTCGGCCTTTTTCCGGATGAATGTCCACAGGCATGCCCCGGCCATTATCAGCGACGGTTAGAGAGCCGTCGCGATGCAGTGTGACCTCGATACGATCTGCGAAGCCTGCAATCGCTTCATCGACACTGTTGTCAATCACCTCCTGTGCAAGATGATTGGGACGCGTAGTATCGGTATACATGCCGGGACGTTTGCGCACCGGCTCCAGCCCGCTGAGTACTTCGATGTCGGCAGCGTTATAGTTAGAAGCCATAATCCTTTGTTCTGATCTTTGCAAAAGCCGCATAGTGTAGCGCCTCGCCCCCTTGTCGCGCCAATGCACAAACGTGTAGGGTAAGATGTTACTTGTGCATGAAACGGTATTATTCACTTGAGCCTTGCCGCCACTGACCCCAAGCACTCCGCCACAGTCTTTGCCTCTGCGGGTACGGGCAAAACCTGGTTACTGGTCACGCGTTTGCTGCGCCTGCTGCTCGACGATGTGCCGCCCGGCGCAATACTAGCCATTACCTTTACACGTAAAGCTGCAGGGGAAATGCAGGATCGCTTGCTGCAAAGACTGAAGCAGTGGGCCATCTGCGATAGCACCGTGCTGCAACGGGACCTCGCCGAAATTGGGTTACAGGCCACCGCCACGACTACCCGTAGGGCGCGCCAACTTTATGAAAAGGTGCTGCTCGACCCCCGACCGGTGCGCACCACGACTTTCCACGCCTTCTGTCAGGAACTGCTCAGCCGATTCCCCTTGGAAGCCGATGTGCCTCCTGGCTTTGAGCTGGTCGAGCAGGTCCACGAACAGCAAGATCAAGCCTGGGAGCAGCTGCTCGAAGATGCAGGCCGTTCCGGGCAGGCCCCATCCCTGCAGCAAGCACTGCTGTATCTAATGGAGCGATTTGGTTCGTTACCCGCGGCACGTGCGGCTCTGGCCCAGTTTCTCGCGCATCGGGGGGATTGGTGGGCCTGGACAGAAAACTGCGAAGACCCACCGGCGTGGGCCCAAGCGCGACTGAGCGAAATATTTCAGGTCGGGCCCGAAGAGTCTATGGAGTCGCTCCTTCCCCAGTATCTCGATGAGAATTTTCTACAACAAGTCGCAGAGTATGCGCGCTTACTTGGGAACCCTGGGGCCAATGCCACTCAACAAGGGTTTGCCAATCAGCTTGCCACCGCACTGACCGCGCCTGAGGCGCTTACCGTACTCTACAGCACGCTGCGCTCTGTCCTGCTCACGGCCAAGGGAACAGTGCGGAGTCTGCGGCTCAATAAAGCTGTGAAAGAATCCCTCGGGACAGATGCAGATGCGTTATTGGCGCTGCATCAAACGTTAAGCGATCAGCTGCTGGCGCTCGATGATCACCACAAACGCGCCGCTGCTCTGGCGTTGAATCGAGCCTGGTTACTCGCTGGGCATGCTTGGCTCGAACGCCTGCAGCACATCAAGACCCAGCGCCGCCAACTGGATTTCAACGACCTGGAATGGCGGGCCTATCAGTTACTGAATGTCTCTGACAATGCCGAGCTGGTGCAATATAAACTCGACCAACGCATCGATCATTTTCTAATCGATGAGTTCCAGGATACCAACCCCACCCAATGGCGTCTGCTCAAACCGCTCCTGGAGGAATTTGCTGCAAGCCAGCACACTCAACCCCGCACGGTTTTTTTGGTTGGCGATACCAAACAGTCGATCTACGGTTTCCGCCGCGCCAATCCAGAGCTTCAGAGCCAAGCAGCGGAGTGGTTGCAGCAGTCTCTGGATAGCCGGCCGTATCACATGGAGACCTCTTGGAGATCCGCCCCTGCCGTTATCAGCGCAGTCAATGCGGTCTTCGCGCATGCAGAGCCGGGGGTTCGCTTACGGAACTTCCACACACATGCCACACACCGAACGGAGATCTGGGGGCGTGTTGAAATTCTGCCCATGGCGGCAACACCTACAGCGCAGGATTCAACGCTGGTTACCACGTTTAGAGACCCCTTGACCACACCATTCACCCGTGTACCCAAAGCGCAGGATCTCGAAGCGCAACAAATTGCCCAGCGGATTGCAGCGCTCGTCGAGACGGGTTGGCAAATCGATACCGGGCCCTCAGCACATCCACTGGGTCACGGTGACATCGTGATCTTGCTGCGCAAACGGACCCACGCACCGCGTATCGAACATGCCTTGCAGCAACAGTGTATTCCCTATCGCGGTACGGCAAGAGGGTCATTGCTGGCGCGTCTTGAAGTACAGGACATCCGCGCACTATTGGAGGTGTTAGCGACCCCCCACGACAACCTGGCACTGGCCCATGTACTGCGTTCACCGTTGTTTGCTGCAACGAATGATGACCTGCTCCAGCTTGCAGACGCGGGTATCCCAATTTGGTACCACGCGTTGGCCTCATCGCCTGTGAAGTGCGAACCACTGCAACGCGCCGCCACCCTGCTGGAACGCTGGCACCAGGCCTGTGCGGTCCTGCCGCTGCATGATCTGCTCGACCAGGTCTACTTCGAAGGTGATGTGCTCAATCGATATGCCGCTGCCAGCCATGTCTGGCAACGCCCCCAGGTTCTCGCGAATCTGCAACGCCTGCTGGAGCTCGCTTTGGAGGTCGATAGCGGGCGCTATCCAAGCCTGTCCCGCTTTACTCAGAAATTACGTCAGCTCGCGGAACTCGGAAGTGATGCGCCCTCCGAGCCTGCACCCGACCAGGGCGATGCGGTGGTGCGCCTGATGACCATCCATGAGTCCAAGGGGCTGGAAGCGCCGGTTGTATTGCTTGCCGATCTTGCCTCACCGACAACTGCCGAGAAGGCCGGCCATGCTTTGGTCGATTGGCCCGCTGACGCAGACAGACCGTGCTCAATGTTATTGCTGCCACGCTCAACCGAAGTGGACAGCGTGACCCAAAACCAGAAAACGCGCTGGGAAGCCAAACAAGCGGTAGAAGCGGCCAACCTGTTGTATGTGGCCATGACGCGGGCCAAGCAGATGTTGATTCTTACTGCGAGCGAGCAGCCACGAGCCTCGGGCGCCAGCCTCTATGCGGTACTCAAAGAGGCATTAGAGCCGCTGGGCGACAGCGATGCACAAGGCCACTTCCATTTTCAGGAAGGAGAGATTCCCTTATGCTCAGAACCCCTAAAGCGGCCCACACCCCCCTCACTCGTGCTCCCGGCAGAGATGCGCAACCCGCTACAACTGGAGACTGGACCAATTGAAACCTCTCCTTCACAGTATCTTGCAACGAGTCGGCCTGGCTCTGACACCTATTCTCCTTCGAGCGACTCAGATGACGATGATGCCAGTGTGCGCGGCACGGCAATCCACGCATTTCTTGAACACTTGTCCCTGCCAGATCCCTGGTCAAAGCCAGCCCTGCTCTATCGGGTTGCCGCCGACCTCAATCTGCCGCCGGAACATCCCGAATTACACGCTTGGTATACGGAAGCCCAAGCCGTTATCACGACTTGCAAGGCACTTTTTTCAGGTACATTCGAATGTGCCTACAATGAAGTACCGATTGTGTATGACGATGCCGGGAAGCAGGTTTACGGCATGATCGACCGGCTGCTGATTTATCCCGACCACGTCCTCATTCTGGATTACAAAACCCACCGCACTGCGGATTGTGCATCGCTTTTGGACATTTACCGGCCCCAGATGCAAGCCTATAGCCGGGGAATCGCGCGCATATACCCTACGCACCAGGTTGAATGCGCCTTGCTAATGACCCACACGCGCAGCTTACTGCCTTACCCGACGATATCAACAAGAGACTGATCCATGAAACTCTGTGTTTTCGATTTCGATTCTACGCTGATGGATGGCGAGACCATTGATTTTCTCGCAGCCCCTTTGGGGCTCAAAGAAAAAGTCGCACGCATTACCGAGATGGCGATGCGTGGGGAATTGGACTTTTTTGAGAGTCTGACCCAGCGGGTCGCATTACTCGAAGGACTAGAAGCAGCCAAAGTCGATGAGATTTGCCACTCGCTACCCTATGTCGAAGGCGCTCAAGACACCATCGCTGCACTCAAATCCAAGGGTTATACCGTCGTCGTGTTCTCAGGAGGCTTTCGCAATGCGACGCGCCACGCGCGCGATCAGCTGGGCTTCGACGCCGAGTTTGCGAACGTGCTACACGCGCGCAACGGTTACCTCAGTGGCTTGGTGGGGGGAGATATGATGTTCGATTTCTCTAAGGGCGATATGTTGAAGCGCCTGCAGACGCTGTTGCGCATCAGCCCACAGGAGACCCTGGTAGTCGGTGATGGTGCCAACGATCGCTCAATGTTTATGCATGCCGATACGCGGGTTGCATTCTGCGCCAAGGATATCCTGAAAAAAGAAGCCAATATCATAATCGATGACAAAGACCTACGGGAGATTCTGACGCATCTCCCCACGACGGCTTAATTTGACAAGAAACCAATCCTCAGCCGACGCGTGTTGTGGGCAAACCGCTAGTACACCGCCAAGCCCAAACTGTCTGTATCAGTGAGTCATCAAGGGGTTAGATGTGGTTTTGTTTTTATGAATCATAGTGTTCCTATGGTGATTAAAAACAAGGCTACAGATGACCCCTTGATGGCTCACCCGAAGGGCGCAAACCCACGCGTCCAGCACGGCGTTATTGCTGCTCGACATGGAACAACCATGGCTTCGCAACAATGCCTTGTTCTGAACGCGTGGGTTTGCGCTGATATAGACAGTTTGGACTTGTC
>JANTGD010000059.1 GCA_024763135.1 Thiotrichales bacterium
ACGCAGAAGTGGGCAATTGTGCGCCGCAAGATGCCGTGTTACGAATTGATCAGAGCTTCCTTAACAGGTTGTTGAAAAACTCTCAGCTGGCACGATCTAGCGTTAATTGTGGCTCAAAATGCTCATTCACTGCGTGTAGACTGCGCTTTTTCTCCAGATTTTGCCTTGTCTCGCACTCACCTGAGAGTTTTTCAACAGCCTGTTTATAGAGAACGGCTAAGGCTGCACCGGCGCGCCTTGCTCCCACGCAGGCCGGGCTCTCTGAGTGTGAGCGGTTTCACCCCGGGTTAACAACAACCCGTTAAAAGGAGAATATGCCTGCTACCCCCACTACCACAGATGTCGCAAAAGCCGCTGCAGTAATTAAAGCGGGGGGCGTGCTTGCCTATCCAACCGAAACAGTCTTTGGCTTGGGCTGCCTCCCAAATGATGCCGCCAGCGTTGCACGCATTTTGCGTCTTAAGGGGCGTTCAGCTGAAAAAGGCTTGATCCTGATTGCATCACAGCCCGCTCAACTCACACCCTACACTGGGACCCTGAGCGCGCATCACTGGGAACAAATCGCCGCTGCTTCTGAACGTCCCACGACCTGGCTGGTCCCAGCTGCGCCTGATTCGCCGGCATGGATCACAGGTGCACACACCAGTATCGCGATTCGTGTGAGCCACTGGCCAATCACTCAAGCATTATGCGACGCCTGTGGCTCGGCATTGGTCTCCACAAGCGCCAACCTGGCAGGCAACGCACCCACAACTAACGCTGAACAGCTCGACACCACGCTGATTGCAGGGCTTGACTTGATACTGCTAGGTGAATGTGCAGACACAAAAAAACCCAGTATGATCCGCGACTTGATGACAGGAAACCTACTACGTGAATAGTCCTGTGAAAATCACAACAGCTGAAACAGCATCACGCGACCAAATAGAATGAAGACCTGATCGACTCCGCAAACAACATCGCCGAGACCCACCATGCAAAATCCGGATATTCAGCCAGTCATTGATTTTTTACACGAGTTACAGGACCGCATCTGTACCGCACTGGAAAAGGAAGATGGCCAATCTAAGTTTGCTGAAGATGCCTGGCAACGCCCAGCCGGGGGAGGCGGACGGACGCGTGTGCTTGAAAAGGGAGCCATTTTCGAACAGGCAGGGGTGAATTTCTCTCACGTCTTCGGTGAGCAACTTCCCCCATCGGCCACAGCCAATCGACCTGAGCTGGCGGGGCGTTCATTTCAGGCCGCCGGCGTTTCTCTGGTGGTGCACCCGCACAATCCCTATGTGCCAACTTCCCATATGAATGTGCGAATCTTCATGGCCGAAGCACCCGGTAAACAACCGGTCTGGTGGTTTGGCGGCGGGTTTGATTTGACCCCCTACTATGGATTCGACGAAGATTGCAGGCATTGGCATAAGACTGCTCGGGCAGCCTGTGCACCAATGGGTAATGATATCTACCCCAAACTCAAACACTGGTGTGATGAGTACTTTTATATCAAGCATCGTCAGGAGCCGCGCGGCATCGGTGGCTTGTTTTTTGACGACTGGCAAACACCCGACTTTGCCGGCGCCTTTGAACTCACTCGGCGCATTGGCGAACACTATTTGCCCGCGTATCTTCCGATTGTGCAAAAACGCCGTCACCTGCCGTTCGGAGATCGCGAGCGTAACTTCCAACTCTACCGACGGGGCCGCTATGTAGAATTTAATCTCGTCTATGACCGAGGAACACTCTTCGGGCTGCAATCCGGAGGCAGAACGGAATCGATTTTAATGTCACTGCCCCCCCTGGTGCGCTGGCAATACCACTGGCAACCCGCACCAGATTCACCAGAAGCGGAGCTGTATACACACTACCTACGCCCCCGCAACTGGCTCGACTAAGCGTAGCATCTGTGTGGTCGACGCGGCACGCTCAGTGATATTGGTCAAAGGTTGAGAAATGTAAAACCCCTGCACATGATCGACGCCCATCTCGGCGAGTTGCCGCAGCGTATCGGGGGTTTCCACGTATTCCGCGACGGTCTCTAACCCGAGGGACTGGGTAATCTGATTGATCGCAGACACTATATGGCGATCAATATTATCAATTACCATGTCTTGGACGAACTGCCCGTCTATCTTCACGATATCCACAGGCAATCGTTTTACTTGCGAAAATGAACTAAAGCCAGTGCCAAAATCATCCAATGCAAACCGCCAGCCGCGCCCGCGCAAAGACTCGATAAAATTATGCGCCACCTCGGTATTCTGAATCGCATTGGTCTCGGTAATTTCAAAAATCAGCGCATGCGGGGGAATGCGCGCTTGCCGAATCATGCTATTCAGGCGATGCAGGGTATCATTCGAGCTCAGGGTCGTTCCCGAGAGGTTCACCGAAAAACTTGCATCGCGCTGCACGGCATGTAGGGATTCGAGCATACGAATCGATTCTTCGACAACCCAAAGATCGATTTTCTGAATCAGGTTGAAGCGTTCCGCCAGGGGTAAAAAAGCGCGCGGACTGATGACTTCGCGCACACCATCATCCAGCCGCAGCAACACTTCATAATGGTCTGGAAGATGGGACAACGATGCCCACAGGCGATTGGGCTCATTGGGCAGTTGATCCAGATCCACCTCTGCAACGGGGAGAATCGGCTGGAACATCAAACGAAATCCTTCCTCTTCCAATGCCCGCGTCAGCCGCGCGGACCAGGTAATCTCCTCGCTCATCGACTCCTTATCTTTGTCTTCCTGACGTGAATAGAGATGCCACTGGTTCCGCCCTTTGCGTTTGGCAATGCTGCAGGCAATATCCGCATTGGCCAGCACGTCTTTATCCGCGAGATCGGGCTCAATCATTGCAATCCCGATACTACAGCTGAGCTTGAACCGAATTTCATCGGTGATAATGGCAATTTCCTGCAGGTTCGATCGAATATGCTCTGCGATGCCTGTGGCCTCTTCATCGGTGACTTCACGTAGAACCACAGCAAACTCGTCTCCGCCAAGACGGGCGACATCGTCGGTTTCGCGCACACATTCTTTGAGACGCTGGCTTGTCTCGGTTAACAGCCGATCCCCTGCATCGTGTCCTGCTGTATCATTGAGATACTTAAATTTATCCAGATCCAAATAGAGCAACGCACTGCGTTCGCTGGGATTGGCTTGGATTTTACTCACCTCACGTGCCAATGAGCGCTCGAAATAACGTCGATTGAACAAATCCGTCAGTGGGTCGCGCGTAGCCTGCCACAGCAACCTGCGTTCAAGGCGCTTCTTCTCGGTAATGTCCCGAAAAGCCACAACCGATCCAATGCGTTCGGCATCCACTTTCATAGGGGTCACCGTGCACGATACATTCATCTTGCGACCGCTCGTGCGCATGAACACGGTTTCCCATTGCTTCAGCTCGGCGCCATCCCGATATGCCTCTGCCAGTACATCGTGTGAACGGCTGTCACGGCCGCGCCGATCACCACCGCGATGAATGAGCTCCCGAGCATTTTTATCAATAAACTCTGCAGAGCGCTGAAACCCCAGCAGCTTACGACCTGCGGGATTCATGAAGGTAATCTTTCCGGATCTATCGACACCGTACACACCCTCCCCTACCGAGCCAAGAATCGCCTCAAAACGCTGGCGCTCTGCCTCCGCTTCTTTTTGGACAGCAATTAAACTGGCCAGGGCGTTAATCCGTGCAAGAAACAAGCGTTCTGTCTCAGTTTTGAAAACACACTCCACCGCGCCAAGTTCCAGACTGTCTTGCACTGCTCTATCGTTATAGGCACCAATCAAAACCATCCTGCGTAACTGCAGGAGCGGGGGATTGTTGCCAATTTCCGAAAACAATAATCGCCCCTCGGGCGTATCCATAGAGAAGTAGTCAATCAACAGAATATCGAATGAATCGGTCAATACGGTTTCCAGCGCCCGTTCCACCTCTACCGATTGCACCGGATAACCCGCTCCCCGCAAAACCCGCTCGAACCGAACCCGATCGTGCACGGCATCATCGACAAGCAGCACATGTACCGACCGGGGTTGCGCCTCTCCACGCGCTGGTGAGATGCAACGTTCCTCCATCTCAGTCGTCAAAGCGTCAGTAAGAAATTGAATCAGCTCGGTCGTTTGGGTATGGTGCAGCTGCTGCGAACGAGGCACCGCCTCCTGCCAGGAGACAATCCCCTCGTCCGGTTGCTCGCTGAGAATGACCTGGGGTAATAGTTTAAAGGTAGTATTGGTCAACAAATGCTGCACCACTGATAGCAATTCAGGTTCATGCGCAACCCAGCCCAAGACAATGGCTGACAATGCTTCAGAAGGTGTTGAGCGCAAGACATTCACAGCCTGCCAATAGTCACAGCACTCGATTACATCATAGCCCGCTTCATGCAAGACCAAGGAAAGTGCATATCGCTGTGTGCTGGAGTTTTCTATCAGCAAAATGCGGGGCATCTGAAGTGAAGTCATTCGCAAAGCAATTCCATAATCGGGCAACGAGACGTTCTGACAGTCTACCGAGTGATGGGCCTGCGCGGCGTCTGCCAGTTCACACGTAGCTGTAGTCAACGCTGCCTGTTCAACCTGGAATCGATCAGTCTGCAAGCCAACTCACACTGACGAGCCAGGAATGGGGGCTGCTGAGCAAACCCAAAAAAACTTGGCGCTGTGTCATAATATGCGCTTGTTTGTCGACCGATTTTACCCATGTCTTCAGCTCTGCTCACAATTCGTCCACGTCGCATGCGCAAGGACAACTTCACACGCCGCCTCATGCGTGAAACCAGCCTCAGCACCGACGATCTCATCTACCCCGTCTTTGTGGTGGAAGGTTTCAACCAAGCCATAGAGGTTGATTCCATGCCCGGTGTACTCCGCCTGAGCCTGGACCTTCTCGAACAAGAAGCGCAGCAGTTGCTGGATTTGGGCATTCCCGCCATTGCGCTTTTCCCAGTGGTACCGGCGAGCAAAAAAACCGCCGATGCCGCAGAGGCCTATAATCCCGAAGGTCTCGCGCAGCGCGCTGTGAGAATGCTAAAAGACACGGCCCCAGAACTCGGCGTAATCACTGATGTAGCGCTCGATCCGTTCACTGTCCATGGTCAGGACGGATTACTCGATGACAGCGGCTATGTCACCAATGATGCGACGGTAGAAGTACTGGTCAAACAAGCACTCTCCCATGCAGTGGCCGGTGCGGATGTCGTCGCTCCCTCGGATATGATGGACGGTCGGGTCGGTGCAATTCGTCAGTGCCTCGAGGCGGAGGGCTACGTAAATACCCGCATTCTCGCCTATTCCGCCAAATATGCTTCGAGTTTTTACGGACCTTTTCGTGATGCGGTGGGGTCTGCGGCCAATCTCGGTAGTGGTGACAAATACAGCTATCAAATGGACCCGGCCAATACCGATGAAGCATTGCGAGAGGTCGCCCTGGATATCGATGAAGGCGCGGATATGGTAATGGTCAAGCCAGGCTTGCCCTATCTGGACATTGTCCGCCGTGTTAAAGACGTGTATGAAATGCCCACCTTTGTGTATCAGGTGAGTGGAGAATATGCGATGCTCAAAGCTGCGGGCCTCAATGGCTGGATCAATGAGCGGGCCTGTGTGCTCGAGGCCCTGCTGGGCATGAAACGCGCTGGTGCCGATGGTATTCTCACCTATTACGCGAAAGACGTCGCCCGCTGGCTGAACGAAACTCCGTGATGGACCGCTACGCTGTCATCGGCAACCCCGTTAAACATAGCCTCTCCCCTCGCATCCATGCCTTGTTCGCGCAACAGTATGGCCAGGCAATCAGCTATGAGGCTCTAGAGGCTCCCCTTGATGGCTTCCCCGCATTTGTATTGAAGTTATATGATGCCGGCTATCTCGGCTTGAATGTCACCGTACCATTCAAGCAACAAGCGTGGGCACTCGCCGATACGCTCAGCGAGGCCGCGCAAATGGCGGAAGCCGTCAACACCTTGATCCACGGTGAAACCGGATGGCGTGGTGACAATACCGATGGCAAAGGTCTGGTAAATGATCTGCTGAATAACCTGCATCTCTCCCTTAACAATCAACGCGTGCTGATCCTCGGCGCCGGGGGGGCAGTACGCGGAGTGCTACTGCCGTTATTGCAACAAACGCCCGCCCTGTTACACATCGCTAATCGCACCGCTACCAAAGCACAGGCACTGGCAGCACAGTTTGCCCACCTTGGTAGTGTCCGTGGTAGTGGTTTGGAGGGCCCCTACGATGCAGGTTTCGATCTCATTATCAATGGCACCGCCAGTAGTTTGCAGGGCAGCGTACCAGACATTCCTCCTGAGCTGGTCAAGCCTGATACCCTCTGCTACGACATGATGTATGCCGATTCCCCGACAGCCTTTGTCGCCTGGGGGCGCAGGCAAGGGGCCGCCCAAAGCGTGGATGGCCTCGGCATGCTGGTCGAACAGGCAGCGGAGTCCTTTTATTTATGGCGCGGACAGCGACCCCAAACCAAACCGGTACTGCAACAGCTCAGACCAATGAAATAATGCAGATTCCCATGCCCACCGATAGCAACTTGCTTGATCGTCTGAATGCCTATGCGCGGCTGATACGCCTGGATAAACCCATTGGCATCTTTCTATTGCTTTGGCCTACGCTGTGGGCACTGTGGATTGCAGCCGACGGTATCCCAAACCTTTATGTACTCGCCGTGTTTGTTGCTGGTGTGTTCCTTATGCGTTCAGCAGGTTGTGCCATCAACGACTACGCCGACCGAGACATCGATGGCCATGTGGAGCGCACCCGTCATCGACCACTGGCGGCTGGCCTGATCACCCCGGGAGAAGCCATTGCCGTATTTGGATTACTTACACTGATCGCCTTTGCCCTGGTACTGACTCTCAACGACCTGACCCGCCTATTGTCAATTGGTGGTCTGTTATTGGCTGCCAGCTACCCTTTCATGAAACGTTTTCATTTCCTCCCCCAAGTACACCTAGGCGTCGCTTTCGCTTGGGCCGTGCCCATGGCCTATGCTGCACAAACGGGAGATTTCCCCCCTCGTAGTGGTTGGTTGATCTTCTTTGCTGCCATTCTTTGGACGACCGCTTACGACACGATGTACGCCATGGCAGATCGTGAAGACGATCTCAAAATCGGCGTGAAATCCACAGCTATTCTCTTTGGCGATATGGATAAGCTAATGATCGCCCTATTGCAAGCGGTAGTCCTGTTTACCCTATATCTCGTCGGACAACTCGAGCAAATGGGGTGGATGTATTATCTGGGGCTGACTGCGGCCACACTGTTTGCCCTGTACCAACAATTTCTGATACGCAGCCGTAATCCGCACGACTGTTTCCGCGCATTCCTGAATAATAACTACTTTGGATTGGCGGTGTTCCTCGGTATAGCGCTGGATCGCACGCTGGTCAGCTACGTGAACATTTGACCTAGTGGAAGGTAATCGGTAAGATTCGCCCTCTTTTTTTCGACGAGTTTAGCGGAGTTCCTCATGTACGCGGTAATCGCTACCGGTGGTAAGCAATACAAGGTCGCGCAAGGCGATGTCCTGCGCATCGAATCCCTCGCTGCGGAGCCAGGAGAAGAAGTTAAATTCGACAAGGTGCTGTTGATCGCCGATGGTGAAAACGTCCAAGTCGGCACGCCTTACATTGAAGGCGGCTCTGTCAGTGCGACAGTCAATGAACACGGTCGGGGTAAAAAGGTGGAAATCGTTAAATTCCGCCGCCGCAAGCATCATCGTAAACAGATGGGGCACCGTCAGAATTACACCGAGGTTCAAATTACAGACATCAATGCCTGAACGGCATTCCTAGCGAGGACAATCTAGCCATGGCACATAAAAAAGCAGGCGGCAGCACCAGAAACGGCCGCGACTCAATCTCCAAACGCCTGGGTGTCAAGCGTTTTGGCGGACAAACCGTTAAGGCCGGTAATATCTTGGTAAGACAGCGGGGCACAAAATTCCACCCCGGAGAAAACGTTGGCTGCGGTAAGGACTACACCCTATTTGCTAAAGTCGATGGTACCGTAGTTTACCGCACAGGCGGGGAAAAAAAGCGCAAATACGTCAGCGTCGAGCCACTGGCTTCATAACGAAACCAGCTCGCGCTGACCGCGAAAAGCCCCGCCCTGTGCGGGGCTTTTTTTGTGAGTGACCGATAACTATGAAATTTGTAGATGAAGCAAGCATCCGCGTAAAAGCGGGTGATGGCGGCAACGGCTGCGTCAGCTTTCGCAGGGAAAAATATATTGAGTTCGGCGGACCCGATGGTGGGGACGGTGGCGATGGCGGCAGCGTATGGCTGGTCGCAGATCCCAACCTCAATACCCTGGCTGACTTTCGTCATGCGCGCTATTTTGAAGCCGAACGAGGAAAAAACGGCAGTGGCCGTAATTGTACAGGGCGCAGCGGCCAGGATCTGGAAATTCCGGTACCTGTCGGCACCATCGCCACTGATTTGGAAACCGGTGAAACCATAGGCGACCTGGACCAAGCAGGAAACCGCTTGCTGGTCGCTCAGGGCGGCTTTCACGGCATAGGGAACACCCGCTTTAAATCGTCTGTCAATCGCGCCCCAAGACAAAAAACCGATGGTACCGCTGGTGAGTTACGCCACCTCCAACTGGAGCTTAAAGTACTCGCCGACGTAGGGCTCCTGGGCCTGCCCAACGCCGGCAAATCGACCCTGATTCGCCAGATGTCAGCCGCCAAACCCAAGGTAGCCAATTATCCATTTACCACCCTCTACCCGAATCTGGGCGTCGTGCAACCCTATCCCCATGAGTCTTTTGTGATTGCAGATATACCCGGTCTGATCGAAGGGGCCGCCGAGGGTGCCGGGTTGGGGATACAGTTTTTAAAACATTTACAAAGAACGCGATTGCTGCTGCATCTGGTAGATATTGGCACCGCAGATGCGATTGACGAGCTCATCGAGTCAATCCGAATCATCGAGACCGAACTGGCAAAGTTCAGCGCGGAACTACTCCACAAGCCGCGGTGGCTGCTGTTGAACAAATGCGACCTGCTCACACACGATGCAGTCGAAGCAATTCGCCAAGAAGTTCTTTCACAACTTGACTGGGAAAACCCGATCTATACGATTGCCGCAGCCACAGGCCAGGGGACAGAAGCGCTGGGGATTGATATTCTCAAGTTTTTGCAGATGATGGATCAAGATGGATAACCGATTACGGAACGCCAAACGGTGGGTAATCAAAATCGGCAGTGCCTTGCTCACTAACGATGGCCAGGGTCTCGATCGCGATGCATTACGCCGCTGGGCAGACCAAATTGCCCTGTTGCGCAAACAAGGCAGGGAAGTGGTGCTCGTGTCGTCAGGGGCTGTGGCAGCAGGAATGAGCCGCCTGGGGTGGACCAAGCGCCCAACTGCCATTCACGAGCAGCAGGCCGCCGCAGCGATTGGCCAAATGGGCCTCATTCAAGCATATGAAACCAGTTTTCAGCATCACGGCCTGCACAGTGCGCAGGTGTTGCTGACTCATGATGACCTCAGTCAGCGCAAACGCTATTTGAATGCGCGCAGTACGTTGAAGACTCTGCTTCGACTTGGCTCTATCCCTGTCGTCAATGAAAATGACACCGTCGCAACCAGTGAAATCCGCTTCGGCGACAACGACACGCTCGCCGCCATGGTCGCGAACATTATCGATGCCGAGGTGCTATTGATACTCACGGACCAAAGCGGACTTTTCGATCGCAATCCTCAGTTACATACCGATGCCAAGTTCATCAAAGAAGAACATGCGAGCAATCCGGCGTTGCTGGACTATGCGGGCGGTGCAGCATCGCAATTGAGTCGCGGCGGCATGCGCAGCAAGATTCTGGCCGCTCGCAAGGCCGAACAGTCCGGAACGCACACCGTCATCGCGAGCGGTCGCGAAGACAATGTGATTCTGCGCATCGCCCAAGGCGAACACCTGGGCACACGCCTGCTCGCCAAACAGCGCCCGCTAGCCGCAAAAAAACAGTGGATTGCCAATGTATTGCAGCCCAGGGGCAAACTATGGCTAGATGAAGGCGCCTCCAAAGCACTGTTAGAACGTGGACGAAGCCTGCTGCCTGTGGGTGTCAAGAAAGTAGAAGGACAATTTCAACGCGGCGAAGCCGTTGATTGCCTTGACCCCAGCGGGGCCAGCATTGCGCGTGGCCTGGTGAACTACGAAGCCCCCGAAGTTACAAAGATTGCCGGCCATAGCACGCAAGATATCGAGCAGATACTCGGCTACGTGGATGAACCTGAGGTGATTCATCGCGACAACCTCAGCCTGCTCACAGGACACATTCGTAAACAGGCATAAAAAAACCGGCGTCACGCCGGTTTTTTTATGCCTGTCATTGGCTATGAACGAGCACCTAACAAACTACATTGCTTTGATATGCGCGTTCAACCGGCTCTTTTGACGCGCCGCCTTATTGGCATGGATGATCCCTTTACTCACCGACCCATCCAGTACAGTTTTGGCAGATTCGAAAGCGGCAACAGCGGCCTCTTTGTTCCCGGCCTCAATAGCATGCTGAACCTTTTTAACATAGGTACGCATACGTGACCGCAAAGCCATGTTGTGTTCGCGACGCTTAACCGCCTGACGCGCACGTTTACGAGCAGAAGCAATATTAGCCAAGGTCGAACTCCTGAATATGGACAGCTGAAGAAATCGAGGGCGAATCATACGCGCGGTGTTTCGCAAAATCAAGCATTCGTGGCGTGGCTCACCGCTTACTGAGTCGCTCTTTCAATCAGAACACGCATGTTGGAGCACACGAAGCCTGTCCGAGAATAGATGGCCTACTGTGGAAAAGCCCTTTTGGCCTAATTCTTTCACTCACTTTCGTTGAATGAGGGGCCATTCCTTGTCTCAAATGAGTTCAAAATGGCTTCCCGTCGCTACGCTCTCTATGCTTGAACAACCTCAGAGGACCTCCATCGTCCAGTTTAAAATGACGGACTCAAACAAACCTTTAGTTCAATTTCCGAATAATAGGCGTTAGCACACCCGTCGTGTCTGTGGGTGAACGGTATTCGTAGACATTCGCAGGGGGAGTGATAGTAGCGTCTCGGCCGTAGATAAAGCTCTGCTCCTCCACAATGGTCCTATAGGCTTTGTTCAGCGCCATCGCTCGTTGTCTTGACGGCAACAACAACACTGAGATATCCCCATGCAAGGCTTCGAACTGGGCGCTAAGTGGCCGCCCTTGGGCATCAAAAAACTTCTCAATGACCTCCGCATTGTCGCGGAACTCGTTGCCAGAGTGATTATTCATCAGGTAAAAAGTATATTCATACTGCTCGCCAGCCCCCTGATAAGTTACCCGAGGCTCCTTGACGCCAATCAAACCCTTTTGACGCCAGTGCCCCCACCCGTATTGCACGTCTTCAGGATCAGATCCTTCCAGTTTGCGGGGATACGCAAATATCGAGTCGGTGGTCGCCCCCAGGTGCGAGTGGCAGCCCATACAATTGATGGTCTCCTCATGCGTCTGAGGCCGTAGTGCGCCCTGCTTGTCCTCGATGAACCCCTGATAAATCCAGGAAATCTGGTTATCCAAACCCATCTCAAAATCTCCACGGAACACTGAGAGTTGCGCTTCAGAACTGTCGAGTGAGTTGAGCTCCCACAATTCCGCCTGCGCAGTGCGCTCGATCTGACTATAAGTACTCCACGCATATTTTTTCGCATACCGCAGCTCTTTCATACGCGCTGCGATATCTGCTTGCCCTGCCGACTCATTCCAGTCGATATAGCGCACCGAATGCAAAAACTCCGTCCCTTCTGGAAACAATCCCTTTGCCAAATGGAGTTGACCCCGCTCAAGGGAAATTTTCGCCGCTCCGACATAACTACTCACCTCCGGAGAAATGCTTTGCGCAGTTGCCAATTTATCATCTGCATTCAAATCCACCCCATAGATGGTTTCGTCTACCAGTTGCGCCAACAACACCGACCGCTGTTTAATCAATGCTTCGACAATAGCAAGATTGATTTTATAACTTTCCAAATCGATTGTGCCTGCCGACGTTTGGTAAAAATCGGGAGCCAGACGAATCATAACGTCGTCGGTCGACCCATTGGTTGGCCAGAAAGTACCCAGAAATGGCGTATAGCGAAAAGCTCGCCAGCCAGTCACCATCCCTGACGGATCTCGATCGAACCCCTCTGTATCGAAATTGAAGTAGCAATCGGGACGGTACCCCTTCCAGTCAGCCGGAAGTTGTTGGGCCAAAACAACATTACCCTGCGCATCGAAGTAATTGCTCTGGCGAACGTATTGCAGAACCACATCATCGGACAACTCAGCTACTCGCCTACTTTTATCAATGAACAGATTAGTAAACGGATTTTTTCGCACCTCTTGCGGAAAATTGTATTCTTCCTGCAGATTGGTATCATTATAGTAGTTGGGTATTTCGCCTTTCGTATGACAGCTATAACAGGGGTTGAAAACTATATTATTACGCTCATCCTGCGTCTTTGTATAACACATTGAGGTGATATAACTACCACGGGTATTTCGGATCTCTCTATAGGAGATATCATTTTCTTTTTCCAGCTTGGCCAGATAGGCGCTGACCGACTGCGCCCCACCACTACCGCAACCTCCACTTAACAGTCCCAGAATAAATGCCAGCCCTAGCGTAAAACGCTCTGTCACCTTGCATTGCTGCCGTTTCATTTGCCCCTCTTTTCGAATTAATCTTTGGCACTGAGCTAACACAGGCTAAGACAACCCATAGTAAAATTAAAGATATCGCCTAAGCCAAACCCTGAAACTCGCCAACTCTGTGTTATAAAATGGCCATTAAAGCTTGTTACCTCGGATTTTTCGCTTTCATCTAGCAGGCTGTTGAAAAACTCTCGGGTGAGTGCGAGAAAAGGCAAAATCTGGAGAAAAAGCGCAGTTTACACGCAGTCAATGAGCATTTTGAGCCACAATTAACGCTGGATCGTGCCAGCTGAGAGTTTTTCAAC
>JANTGD010000060.1 GCA_024763135.1 Thiotrichales bacterium
GGGAAGGGAACAACCATTCCCTGCGAAGTGCGCCTACCCAGGCATGCAGACAGGACAACTGCGCCCGTCATTTTAAGCTGGACGAGGTACTAGTACAGCAGTGTTAATCTAAATACCATTTTGAGCTTAAACTGAATCTTAGCTCTGTTGCTGCGTACCAACCTGACCGCGCCCTGTCCGCAGCTGCGTGTGTGATTTTGCGCTGTGTCCGCGGGCGCGGATCGCACGTAATAGCTGGCTATTGCGAAGATCCGCAACACAGAATTGGGCGATTTTGCGCCACAAGATGCCGTGTTACGAATTGATCAGAGCCCCCTTTCACGACTCAATGAGATGAGTAGCCGGGTTACTCAATGCACTGAGTCGGCGAAATCAACTAAAAATCATGAACTTGCCGTGCCAACTCTTCTTGGATAGCCTCTAGCGATCCTGACCACACAACAGGTGAATTTCCAGCATGACTTCAGCAATTACCAGCGAACTGATCACTGACTTCAAGATGCGCTTGGAGCAGCACCCCATTTACGCAGCGGTCGAGACGCTTGCCGATTTGCGTTGCTTCATGGAGCACCATGTTTATTCGGTATGGGATTTCATGTCGCTCATCAAATACCTGCAAGCCACGATTGCGCCAACCCACTTTCCCTGGGTGCCCCAGGGAGACGCTGATGTGCGACGATTCATCAATGAACTGGTCCTCGAAGAGGAGTCAGACGAAACTAATCTGCCGGGTGAATATTCGAGCCATTTTGAGCTTTATCAACTGGCCATGGCCGAAGTTGGCGCAGAGACCGATACTATCAGCCGCTTCATTGCTTTGGTGGTGGCCCAGGGTATCGATACAGCGCTGGCCGATCCTGGGGTGCCTAAACCCTCTGCACAGTTCACGCGACAGACCTTTACTTTCATCGAAGGTGACAAGCCCCACGAGGTGGCAGCGGCATTGGCGCTCGGACGGGAGCATGTTATCCCTGGTATGTTTCGCGCTATTTTAGACCGATTTGGTGTGTCGGCTGACGACGCCCCCATCTTCAATTTTTATCTGCATCGACACATTCATCTTGATGAGGACTTTCACGCACCGTTGTCGCTACGTTTGCTCAATGGCTTGTGTGGTGGAAATGCCGCGCGTGAAGCAGAGGCCGTTGCAGCAGCGCACCGGGCGGTCGAAGCGCGCCTGACCTTCTGGGATGGCGTGCTCAATGCCATTGAGCATCGTCGTCGCGAATCCGTCGCCTAGAAGCCTTTTACCGGCTTTTGACGGATTACTCCGGAAGGCTGCACCAATCTGCTGTGTAGTGCGCGCCTTGCACTCGGGCTGTCCGTGAGGTTTGCGATGTCCGCCTAAGGTGGGCTGGTTTCTCCGGAAGTGATTGGCGCTGCCTGCCGATTGCGCTGCAACACTACGAAATAACCAACCAGCAGAATCGCGGGAATACCTAAAGCTGCGGCGTAAACAAAAAACTGGGGATAACCAAAATCGTCCACAATGATTCCGGAAAATCCACCGAGAAATTTTGCGGGCAAGGTCATGAGGGAGCTAAAGAGCGCATACTGTGTAGCGGTGTA
This sequence comes from Thiotrichales bacterium, assembly GCA_024763135.1. GTDB lineage: Bacteria > Pseudomonadota > Gammaproteobacteria > UWMA-0217 > UWMA-0217 > JANTGD01. The sequence continues at coordinate 1,570 of JANTGD010000060.1, forward strand.
GGCTTGATTGGTCAGAGAGGATAGATAAGCAATGAATGCTGCCGTAGCCAGGCCACCGCTGAGGTTATCGGCACTGACTACGACGGCCAGGTGCACTAGGCTGGGATCACTGACTGCAAGCAGTGCAAATAGTAGATTCGTGCTCGCGACCATGATGGCCCCGAGCAGCAGTGGGTGCATAATGCCAAAACGCGCAACGAGTATTCCACCCAGCCCCGCACCCGCAATCGTCATAAAAAATCCAAAGAGCTTCGTGACATCAGCGATTTCTTTTTTACTGAAACCTAGATCCAGATAAAAAGGATTGGCCATGACTCCCATGGTAATGTCACTGATTTTATAAATTGCAATCAGCGTAAGAATCAGCAGGGCTATGCGACCGTTGCGGTGAAAGAACTCAAGAAATGGGCCGAGCACCGCATCGCGAAACCATTGGCTCAAACGTTGGCGCCAATGCAACGTAGTTTTGGACAGGGATGGGGGGGCGGAAGCTGCCGGTTCGCTGACCCACAGTGTGGTGAAGATACCGATGCCCATGAGGCCTGCCATGCTCAGGTAGGCTGCTCGCCATGAGCTGAATTCGGCAATATAGAACGCGCCTGCACCGGCTACCAGCAAAGCGATGCGATAGCCGAGCACATAGGTGGCGGCCATGGCGCCCTGGAGTGTTTCATCGACGGCTTCAATGCGGTAGGCGTCGATCACGATATCCTGAGTTGAGGAACTAAAAGCTACGAGTACTGCCAGCAGCGCAATCGTAGCGAGTTGCTGATGGGGGTCGAGCAGGGCCATGCCACCAAGTCCCAAAGCGATCCCTAATTGAGCAACGAGCATCCAGCTGCGGCGTCGCCCCAGGTGTTGCGTCAGCCACGGCAGGGGTAACCGATCGATGACCGGTGCCCAGAAAACCTTGATGGAATAGGTAATACCTACCCAGCTGAAGAAACCAATGATACTGCGCGACAGCCCTTCATCCCGCAGCCATGCGGACAAGGTAGAAAATACCAGCAGAAATGGTAGGCCTGCGGCAAAACCCAAAAAAATCATGCTGATGACGCGCGGCTGTGAATACACTTTAAACGCCGCCAGCCAGCCACCTAGCCCATTATTCGAGTTCAATCGCGTAGTCCATAATCAAGGGCGCGTGATCGGAGAAGCGTTGCTCTTTGTAAATGGATGCCGAGAGAATTTTATCTTTTAGGCCGGGAGTGACGATTTGGTAGTCGATACGCCAGCCAACGTTTTTCGCCCATGCCTGCCCCCGGTTGGACCACCAGGTATATTGCTCAGCCTCCTGGTTGACGACGCGAAAGGCATCTACAAAGCCAAGCTCATCGAACAGCCGATCCAGCCAGGCGCGTTCATGCGGTAAGAATCCTGAGTTCTTCCGATTGGCTTTCCAGTTTTTTAAGTCGATTTCCTTATGCGCAATATTCCAGTCTCCGCAAATAATGAATTCCCGGCGTTTTCGTTTTAAGGATTGGAGATAGGGCAGAAAACACGTCAGGAAGCGGTCCTTGGAGGCTTGTCGGTGCTCTCCCGAAGAGCCTGAGGGGACATACAGAGAAATGACGCTCAAGCTTTTGTACTGGGCTTCGATATAACGGCCTTCCCGGTCGAATTCTTCGCAGCCCATTTGTGTAATGACCTTACGGGGATGGACGCGAGTAAAGATGGCGACGCCGCTGTAACCTTTTTTCTCCGCATCCACATAGTAACTCTCGTAGCCCGCCAGGGTGAAAACATCGTCTCCGAGCTGATGCTCTTGTGCTTTGGTTTCCTGTAAGCAGATCACGTCGGCATCTTGCGTAGGCAGCCAATCGAACAGTCCTTTTTTGGCTGCTGCCCGGATCCCGTTGACATTGAGAGTAATAATTCGCATGTAGAAGGACGCTGCTAAAAATCAGAGCTGGGATTCTAGCAGCGATTCCCCCCGACTGTCTGCGTTTGCGGTAACGTGATGGTGTTCTCAAACTAGCCCTAGACCTGCTGGTTGGCGGTGATTCAATGAGTTTTCAGAGCATGTTGCGGATCGAAGAAAAAATATAAACAATTTCAGGTTATTAGCGGTTATTACAGCGCGTGCTTTTATTGTAAATTGATGTCACGGGCTGTAAATTCATGGGGTTAGGCCTGAACATTCAAGTGGTGGTAAGGACTAGGCAAACGGAGCTAGCTCGATTATCTTTGGATCCAATCCAGATCGATTCCACGGGACAGGGATGAATTACGAGAGTCTGGGTACCACCGTTACGTCAAGGGACAAGCACGTATGCATGGAATCAAGCGGCCACGGTCGATTGGCTTTGGAGTGTTGATAGTATTGATGGGCGTGCAGGCCTGGTTGGTGCACTCACCCCATACTGCAGATTTCTTCAGTCGGGCTGCACTGCTCGAGTTGTCTTTGGTGCCCATTCTTTTGGCGATTTGGATTGCAATTCGAGCGACGCGCTCCACGCAAACCTACATCCGCGCGCTACAGGCGGAAGCGAAACGCTCCGAACAAGCCGCAACCAGGCTCAAATGGCATGCCACCCACGACTCTCTCACCCGCCTGATCAATCGTCACGAATTTAAGGAACGCGTACAGCGCCTCTGTCAGCAGACAACTTTAGATGGTTCTGTGCATGCGCTAATGGTGCTCGACCTGGATCAATTCAAAACAGTGAATGACAGTTGTGGCCACCATGCCGGTGATATGTTGCTGCGCCAATTGGCGCAATATCTTAAAAAGAATCTGCGCGCCAGCGATACCTTGGCACGTATCGGGGGAGATGAATTTGGGGCCTTGCTACCGATGGCATCGACCCAGGAGGCGCAGCGAGTTGCACAGGTGATCCGCCAAGAGGTCAACGAGTTTCGCTTCTACTGGCGGGGGCAAATTTTTGAGATCGGCGTGAGTATCGGGATTGCGTCGATCAATCGTGAGCAAAATAACTATCATGAAATACTGAATACTGCTGATAGAGCCTGCTATCTCGCAAAGGATGCAGGGCGTAATCAGATTCGTGCTCTGAATGCGTGTTCCAAGCTCGTCGAACAGTCGCGTAGCGATGCGCATTGTTTACAGGAATTGCCGAGAGCAATCCGTGAGAATCGGTTGGAGTTACATGCCCAGGAAATCCGTTGTGTGAGTGATGCAGTGGAAAAAGAGCCGCATCGGCACTATGAGTTGCTGGTCAGGATGCGCTCGCTGGCGGGGGAGCTGGTTGAGCCCAGCCGTTTCATCCCCGTCGCGGAAAGCTACGGCCTTGCGATGGAAATCGATCGCTGGGTGGTTCGCTCGGCACTGCAGTGGCTCGATGAGAATCGCTGTCGGGGGCATCATTGTCCGCAGAGCGAGGCATCTTCCACCTGTGAGTTTTCAATCAATTTATCCGGGCAGTCGGTTTCCAATCCCCAGTTTCTGCGTGAAGTTCTGGAAATGTTCGATAATTCGAGCGTCGACCCTCATCAGGTCACGTTCGAGATTACCGAAACGGCGGTCGTGTCCAACCTGGAGCTTGCCCAGGATTTCATCCTGCAACTCAAATCGCTAGGATGTCGATTTTCTTTGGACGACTTCGGCTCAGGCATGTCCTCCTTTGGCTACTTGCAGGATTTGGATGTGGACTATGTGAAAATCGACGGCAGCCTGGTCAAGAAAGTGGCCAAGGGCGGGCTGGAGAACGCCATGATCGATGCGATCATTCATGTGGCTCGTCACAAGCATGCGCGCACGGTTGCAGAGTTTGTGGAGGATGATCTGACAATCAACTGGCTGCGCAGCGCAGGCATCGACTTCATTCAGGGCTTCATCGTGCATCGCCCCACGCCGCTCACTTCACTGCAACCCTGTGTGGCAGCCAATGAAGAAGTGACGCAACTATCGTTCGCGATGTGAGTCATATTCCCTGAATTTTTCCAGCACGCGCTGCATTTCTTCCCGATCCAGTAGCACGGGATTGCCCATCTGGAGAATCTGACAGTAACTTTTCGCAAGCTGCTCAACCTCTACAGCTAATGTCAGGGCGCGATTCAGGCTCGATGCCAGACACAGTAAGCCATGGTTGGCGAGCAGACAGGCGTTGCGGCCTTCCAGTGCAAGCAATGCCTGATCGGACAATTGTTGGGTACCAAAGGTAGCGTAGTCGGCGCAGCGAATATCCTCCCCACCCGCGATCGCAACCATGTAGTGGAAGGCAGGAATGCCCTGACGCATGCAGGCGAGACTCGTGCAATAGGTGGGATGGGCATGGACGACCGCCTGTACCTCTGGGCGGTGTCGATAGATATCGCGATGAAAGCGCCATTCGGAGGAGGGTTGCAACGTACCTTCCCAACGCCCATCAAGCTGCATTTTGACCATCTCGCTCGGTGTGCTGTGCTCATAGGCGCGCCCTGAGGGGGTGATCAAGAAACCCGTGTTGCAGCGCACGCTGACATTGCCAGCAGTTCCGGTATTGATTCCCTGGCGTTGCATGGCGCGCGTCGTCATGAGCAGATGGCGACGGAGTTGCTCTTCGTTCATACCGCGGGGTGGGTGTGTTCTGGAAACAGAGCGACCAAGCCGTCTTCACTGGCCTCGCAGATCCCACGTTCGGTGATCAGCCCAGTTACGAGCGTTGCGGGGGTCACATCGAAAGCTGGATTGCGGGCCGTTGTGTTGTCGGGTGAAATCTGCACTTTAAGCAGTTGCCCATCGGACGCTTTGCCCTGGATGTGGGTGACTTCTTCGGGGCCTCTTTCCTCGATGGGGATTTCTTGCAAACCATCATCTATTTGCCAATCGATCGTGGGACTGGGCAGTGCCACATAGAAAGGCACGTGATTGTCCTGTGCTGCGAGGGCCTTTAGGTAAGTGCCGATTTTATTGCAGACATCGCCACGTTTCGTCGTGCGGTCGGTGCCGACCAAGCATAAATCGACGGCGCCATGTTGCATCAAATGACCGCCTGCATTGTCTACTACCAGATCAAAGGGGACACCATGGGCACCGAGTTCCCAGGCGGTGAGGGTGGCTCCCTGGTTGCGCGGGCGTGTTTCATCCACCCACACCTGTACGTGGATGCCTGCATCATGTGCTTTGTATATTGGCGCGAGTGCTGTGCCCCAATCGACGGTGGCCAGCCAGCCTGCGTTACAGTGGGTGAGAATTCTGACCGGCTCCTTGCCGGATTTGTTGCGTCGAATCCCCTTGATCAGCTCCAGTCCATGATTTCCAATCGCGCTGTTGATTGCTACATCCTCATCGCAAATCACCGCGGCCTCAGCATAAGCCGCAGCTGCTCTTTGCTCCTTGGGAAGGGGCATGATACGCCCCACTACACGCTCCAAAGCCCAGCGCAGATTGACCGCAGTGGGGCGTGCCATCAGCAATAGCTCCTGATAGCCTGCAATGGCCTGATCGGAGGGATCGTTGTACACACCCAATGCCATGCCGTAGGCAGCGGTAGCACCGATGAGTGGCGCGCCTCTGACCCACATCTCGCGAATTGCGCGTGCTGCACTCTGTGCATCGCGGAGCGTCATGATCGAGAAGTCATGGGGTAGGCGGGTCTGATCGATGATCTGTACGCTTCGGCCATCATCGGCCAGCCAGATGGAGCGATACTGTTGGCCGTGAATTTTCATCTGTGGTTTTGCGCTGTGTCAAAGGCAAAGACGTTCATAGGCTTCACGATATTTTGCGGCGGTTTTACTCACGATCTCTTCAGGTAGCTCCGGTCCCGGAGGGCGTTTGTCCCAATCCAGTGTTTCCAGATAATCGCGCACGAATTGTTTGTCGAAGGAGGGGGGGGAGACACCAGGCTGGTAAGCTTCCGCCGGCCAAAAACGTGAAGAGTCGGGGGTTAGTACTTCGTCGATCAGGTACAGCTTTCCCGCTTCATCCAGACCAAACTCGAATTTTGTGTCAGCGATAATAATGCCACGCGACAATGCATGCTCGGCTGCCAGGGTATAGATCGCAAGGCTCACACGCCTGACCTGTTCAGCTAAATCTGTACCAATTAATGCCACTGTTTGTGCAAAGTCGATATTGAGGTCATGATCTCCAACTTCTGCCTTGGTCGAGGGCGTAAATAAGGGTTGCGGCAATTGATCGGCCAATCTCAGCCCCGGCGGCAGCGCGATACCACAGACTTTCCCGTTACGTTGATAATCCTTCCAGCCCGACCCGATCAAATAACCGCGTACGATTGCTTCGATGGGTAAGGGGTCAAGTTTACGCGTGATGATGCTGCGGCGTTCGAGGCCCACGCGTTCATGAGGATCCGGGAGGACGGATTCCAAAGGCACATCGGTCAAATGGTTAGGGATCAGCGTCCGGGTTTTGGCGAACCAGAAATTTGAAACCTGGGTAAGGATTTCTCCTTTGCCGGGTATTGGAGTGGGCAATATCACGTCGAATGCCGAAATTCGATCGGAGGTGACAATCAGCAAATGCGCGTCGTCGACCGCATAGATATCCCGCACCTTACCGCGATGGACAAGTGGCAGGCTGGAGATGGCAGCTTGGGTGAAGGCATGCATGCTCAATGAACCTCAATCGATGTCTTCATAGCGGGAACGCTGGGGACGCTGAAAGTCTGGAAATTTGTTTTTGCCGATCTTCAGCAGCAACACTGCAGCAGTCACAATGAGGATGGCACCGGCGCTGGCAAGCAGTTGCCATTCAGTCATAGTTTTCATATCCAGGGCCATGTGTCGAGCCAAAGCGACAATTGCAATATACAGTGGCATGCGCACAGGCAGTGAACCGGCTTCGTGATAAAAACTGACCATGGCGAGTACTTCCAGGTAGATAAACAGTAGGAGCAGGTCGCCGAGTGTGACTTCTCCGACGCCGATGATGCGTGAAACCTCACCGTAACCTGCGGCAACGGTGGCGATGGCAATTGTCGCTAATCCAGCGGTTTCTGCCCAATGGAGTGCCCTGAGACTGTACTTGGCGATACGGTGTTTTGAAGAACTATCCATGCGTCGATGTTAGCCAATCCAGGCACAGGGGTAAACTCGGGGTTTGTTTTTGCGGCGTAACCTGGGAAAACGCTTCGAAACCCCCAGAAATGCTTGGCATGGACGGGCTTAAGGGGTATAAAGGGCCGCTTTTCTTCATGCCGGACTTGAAATTATGAGTGAAAAGCGCGTGGGTGTGGTGATGGGCAGTGACAGTGATTGGCCCACGATGAAGCATGCAGTGGAAACGCTCGAGCAATTTGGGGTGAAACACGAATATGCAGTGGTTTCAGCGCATCGCACCCCCGATCAAATGTTTGAATATGCGGAAACTGCAGCTGAACGCGGTGTACGAGCCATTATTGCGGGTGCTGGAGGCGCCGCACATTTGCCTGGTATGCTGGCGGCTAAAACCACCATTCCCGTGTTAGGCGTGCCTGTGGCATCACGATATCTTTCGGGTAAGGATTCTTTATTGAGTATCGTGCAAATGCCTAAAGGGGTGCCAGTGGCAACCTTTGCCATCGGTGAGTCCGGCGCGATCAATGCGGCCCTGTTTGCGGTCTCGATGCTTGCACTAGAAGATGATAGTCTGGCAGACAAACTTCGTGATTTCCGCATCCAGCAACGGGACAAAGCTTTGTCTATGAGTCTGCCTCCAAAGCACTGACGATGATACTTCCTGGCGCAACCCTGGGCATACTGGGGGGCGGCCAATTGGGCCGCATGTTCCTCATGGCTGCACGCACCATGGGTTACCAGGTTGTGGTATTTGACCCAGATCCGCTCAGCCCGGCCGGCGCGCTTGCCGATCTGCACATCCAAGCTTCTTATACGGATACACGGTCGCTCGACCGTCTTGCCGAGGGATGTCAGGTTGTCACCACCGAATTTGAAAACATTCCAGCTGAAACTCTGAATTATCTTGCTGAAAAATGTTTGGTGCATCCCTCGGGTGACGCGGTCCGCGTTACTCAGAATCGTTATCGCGAAAAAACCTTTGTGCGCGAAGCTGGGCTTAAAACGGCGCAGTTTGCCAGTATTGTGACACCTGCTGATCTGGAAGTCGCGGCGACATCGATGGCCTTTCCCGCTATTCTCAAAGTGGCTGAACTCGGTTACGACGGGAAAGGCCAAATCGTCGTACCAACCGCAGCGGTTTTGCCTGCGGCTTTCGATGCACTGGATCAGCGCCCCTGCGTGCTCGAACAGCGGGTGTCGCTGGCCAGCGAAATCTCGGTGACTCTGGCACGAAACTCCGAGGGTCAGTGCAGCTATTTCCCTGTAGCGCAGAACGAGCATCGCAATGGCATTCTGCATCGCACTCTGGTACCTGCTCAAGTAGATGAAGCATTCCAACGTGACGCTTGCGAGCAGGCCGAGCAGCTTGCAGAGATGCTGGACTATGTCGGTGTAATGGCGGTTGAATTTTTCATCACGCGGGAGGGTGAATTATTGGTCAACGAAATCGCACCGCGTACCCATAACAGCGGGCATTATTCTATCGATGCGTGCCTGACCAGTCAGTTTGAGCAGCAAGTTCGCGCCATCTGTCAACTCGCCTTCGGGCCCACGACATTGACCAGCACGGTGGCGATGGTCAACCTGCTCGGAGAGATCTGGGGAGAGGATCAGCCAGCATGGGAAGTGCTCGCTGCAGTGCCTCGGATAAAGTTACATCTTTATGGCAAAGCGCAGCCGCGGAGTGGGCGGAAAATGGGGCATTTCTGCCTGCTCGGCGAGCGGCCAGATAACGTTGCACAAGAGTCCGAATGGCTATTTCAACGCTTGCGCCCGTAGTAGCCGTCGATGGATCAAGCAGCTTATCTTAACAAACTAAAACAGGATATCGTCTTTCACGAAGCGTTGGGTGACCGAGTATTTACTTTTCATAGTACTTGGGGGTTGTTCTCGCCACGTGAAATCGATGAGGGGACTCAATTGCTGGTGCGTTATCTAGAGGTACCAGCCAATGCCGACTGCCTTGATCTGGGGTGTGGGTATGGACCTATCGGCCTGTTTCTGGCTGCGCAAGCGCCCCAGGGTGAAGTAATACTGGTGGATAAAGATTTTGTAGCTGTTGACTATGCCAATAAAAATATCCGCGCCAACCGAATAACCAATGCCCGAGCCATTCTTAGTAATGGCTTCGACCAATTGCCTGCCCAACAGCGTTTCGATGTCATTGTTTCGAATATCCCGGCTAAGGTTGGTAAAGAGTTATTGACGTTATGGCTGTATGAGGTCAAAGCGCGGCTTAAGCCAGGTGGACGGTTTTATGTGGTGACGATCAACGGGCTGCGCCAATTTATGAAACGGCATATGCTCGAAGCATTAGGTGATTACACCAAACTCAAACAAGGGAAGACGTATACTGTGGCGCTCGCCCGTAAAGGTTGATAGTTATTCCCGAGTAAACGTAACTACTCAGCGTATTCATCTTTAGCCCCGCAAGATGCCGTGTTACGAATTGATCGGAGCTTCCTGAACTATATGCTCACATTCTCCTTGCGAAAATGCCTTGATATGAACCAGAATTTAAATACACTGAGTAGTTACGAATAAACGGACATATTTTCGATGTTTATTACTAAGATCCATTACAGCGAGTCCCGGGGTGACAAAGCCGGCGGAGCGTCCAGATGCATCAATAGGCCCATGACAACCATGCGTGGTGTAGCAGTGAAATGGCTTTTATTTACGATCTTGTTAGGGACTTGGTCATTGGGATGGGGGTTCGATGAGCGAAGTGTCAATCCCGGAATTAATCGAGAATATGACCAGGCAGATCCGTTGTTCTGGCAAGGCATGTTTGAGCAGGAGCGGCGAGAGGTGTATGCGCGGCGCCACGACATTGTGGCCGAGCTCGGACTGAAACCCGGTATGCAAGTTGCCGATGTTGGAGCGGGGACTGGGTTTTTCAGTCTTTTATTTGCACCCGGGGTAATGCCGGGGGGTAGCGTCTATGCAGTGGATATTGTGCCTAACTTTGTCCGTGCTATCGAAGCCCGGGCCCGCGCGGCAGGTTTGCATCAAATTATCGGCGTGGTAAACGATCCGAAAGATGTGAAATTACCCAAAGGCGCAATCGATCTCGTGTTTATTACAGATACCTATCACCATTTTGAGTATCCTTACTCTATGCTTTACAGCATTCGTAGGGCACTGAAACCGCAAGGCCGGCTGGTTATTATTGACTATAAGAAAGATCCCGATCATAGCAGTCCGTGGGTGCAGCGCCATGTTAGAAGCAGCGAGTCACAGGTTATAGAGGAAGTTGAATCGGCGGGGTTTGTGCTCAACACGAGACACTCGTTGCTGGACAGCCAGTTTTTTCTTGAGTTTGTGATCGCGCAGAATCAAAACTGATCCGTTGGACGGATTGCAGGACCGCTATGATTGTATATTTGCATGGATTTAGTAGTGGTGCAGCATCGCATAAAGCCAATGTGCTCAAGCGCGCACTCGCGCCAATTACCGTGCTGGTACCAGAATATCCTTCCCATAAGCCTGTTGAGGCGATCACATTACTGCAAAAAATAATTGTTTTGCTGCCGCTGGAAAAAGGAGAGCCGCTGGTCATTGCGGGTAGTTCGCTCGGAGGGTTTTATGCACAGTATCTTGCTTACACACAAGCCGTGATCGATGGCCTGATTATGATTAATCCCGCTTTGGAGCCCAAGCGGACGCTCCTTCCTTATGTCGGAGAACAGGTCAATATGGTGACAGGAAAACCATTTATTTTAGAAGAGACAGATCTCGATAAGATGCAAGCGTTCGATGTGAATCGTGTTACCGAGAAACCGTCGTTAATACTGTTGGATGAAGCGGACGAAGTGATTGATTCGCGTGTTGCACAGCAGCGCTATACAGACACGGCGCAAGTGGTGATGTACCCAGACGGCAGCCACCGCTTCGAGCATCTGAACGAGGCGATCAGTGAAATCAAGCATTTTTACGCGGATCTCGAACGGCAAAAAAGCCACAGTGATTAACCCGACAATCAAGTCGCTCGTGTTCAGAGCCTTCGGCCTGTATTGAATCAAGGTGCGCCGTGTAGGTAAGGGTCATTTCATTGACTCGCGGCGCAACACCGAGCCTGCGCTGGCTGGACACTTCTAACAGAATGAATTAAGGAAGCTTTGATCAATTCGTAACAGGGCATCCTGCGGCGTACAATCGCCCACTTGTGCATTGCGGATCTTCGCAATAGCCAGCTATTACGTGCGGTCCGCGCCTTGAACTGGACGATTTTTCACCACAATCTGTTCGCGCCAGAATTACTCAGAGCTTCCTTAACAGGCTGTTGAAAAACTCTCAGCTGGCACGATCCAGCGTTAATTGTGGCTCAAAATGCTCATTTACTGCGTGTAAACTGCGCTTTTTCTCCAGATTTTGCCT
>JANTGD010000061.1 GCA_024763135.1 Thiotrichales bacterium
CAGCCAATACCGCCGCAGGGGTCAGCAGGCCGGCAGCTGCTGCGACACTGGCCGCGCTGGCTGCGACGCTGCCTTTAAGAAAGGTTCTACGTTGCATTTTGGAAGTTCTCCTTACGGTGAATTACGTGAGTTAGAGTGTATAGACGAACTCAACAATCTTATCGATTTCATCGTCGCTCAGAATGCCCATGGGGCCGAACGGCGGCATCATGGTATGCGGATTGGCAGTGCGTGCATCATAGATTTGAGCATGCAGTTTCGCCTTGTCGGGAAAACGCTGCTGCATTGCGACCAACGGGGGGCCGATATTGCCCGGCAATGTACCGCCGGCGATCATATGGCAGGCCAGGCAGTTACCTTTTTTTCTGTCGAAAGCAATTTTTTTGCCTTGTTCGACAACTGTAGCTTCTTCCGCGTTTGCGGTTGTCGGAGAGAGCGACAGCATACCGGCGAGTGCGAGCACCGAGGCTGCGGTCGCGGTTGCTTTGAGTGCAATGTGCATAATTTTCTCCAGTGATCTCATTGCGAAAAATGTGCGGTCCAGGGGTGGTGCACTTTCTTGGGTGCGCCCCGGAAATTGAAGAGGCTATAGGATACGTGTTTTGGCAATGCTGACAACTAAGGGTTGCCCCAGATCATCATATAGAGATATAGGGTATATCCTACTTGTAATAGACGGGAAATTTGTTATCGCTCAGGTCCATGGGGGGTAGATAAGGCAGTGCACCAGTGGGGGTGGTGCTACGCTTGACTCATCTGAGATGCCTCCCATGCAGTATCGTTTGGGGTTGATTCAGTATTCTCGAGCGCAGTGCCGGCGAGCTTAACGTGCGGAGAGGGTGAGCTGTTGTTTCTGTAGCTGGAGTTTTAATTGGTCGAGTTTTGCAGTGGTGGAGGTAGAGAGTTCTGGCAGTGCTTGCGCGTATTCGACCTGTGCAATGGCTTGATCCAGGGAGCCGGTCTGTTCGTAGTAGCGAGCCAGAGTGATGTGGCTTTGTAAGGGGAGCGCGGCATGCGCGGCAGCATCTGCTTTTAGTTTGAGTAGCTCCGGCCACTGATCGAGCAGGCTATCAGCCTGGACGAGGAGCCGATACGCTTTTCGTGGCTCTTGGTTTAAGAGATAGCTGCGCGCGAGCAGCTCGAGTGTGGCGGGTTGGCGGGGATAGTTTGCATTCAATGTTTCGAGCACAGAAATAGCTTCCGAGTAACGGATTTGGGCAATGAATGTTTCAGCTTTGAGTAATTGAACGGGCGTCAGGTGTTGCCAGCTCAGGGGCAGTTGCTCGAGCAGCTGTTGTGCTGATGCATATTGATGCCGAGCCACGGCGACTGCGGCCTTGAAAAATCGCTGCAAAGCGGGGTTTGTTGCAATCACGACCGGAGCGGTTTGGTTGCCGAAACGGGCGATGATGGCCGCGCGAATGAGTTCGAACTGCTGCGAATCTCTCCGGCCTTGATGTTCTGCCGGCAGAACATTGAGGCTGTCTGCAATTCTCGTAATGGGATGTGGGTGGGTTCTGAGAAACTCGGTGGCCGCGTCGCGCTGACCCAGCGTCTCATCTTGTAATCGCCCGAAAAAGCGGCTCATCGCAGAGGGATCGAAACCTGCGTTGGTTAAGATCTGTTTGCCGATGCGGTCTGCCTCGGTTTCATTGTCCCGGCTGAAACCCAGCTGAGCGCTGGCATTGGCTGCCACACCTGTATAAAGCATGGCTTGGGCAGCTTCGGGAGATTGTGAGGCTGCAATAATGGCGGCCAGCATACCCAGCGTGGTGCCCAGATTTAGTTTGTTTGCTTTTGCGTAGAACCGCGCAATATGGCGTTGAGCAACATGCGCAATTTCATGGGCAAGTACGCCCGCCAGTTCGCTTTCATTATCAGTTGCGGCAATCAGGCCAGTGTGGACCACGATGATGCCCCCAGGCGTGGCAAAAGCGTTGATGCTGTCATCTTCAATCAGTACAAACCGGAAAGGGTATTCAATATTCGGGGCGTATGTGAGTAATTGAGATCCCAGGTTCTCAAGGTAGCTCTCACTGACAAGATCTTTGGCGACAGGAAGTTGTGCGCGCAGCTGTTTGAGTAGCGCCTGCCCGAGTGAGTACTCGTCTGCCGTGCTCATTATAGTATCCGCCGTTTCTCCACCAATACTTGGTAGGGCAAAGGTGGATGGCCTGGCTTGCATGGGTAAAATTAGTGTCAAGGCTGCCAGGATGGTGCAGAACACGTGCTTGCAACGTGGTGTCGCTTGCGCTGTTAGTCTTCGAAGATAAAAGTCATTCATCGCTAAACCGCTGTAGTGTTAAGACTCTGCAATCGACGCAGTGAACGCCGCGTGAATGGCTCTGACGTATTGCAAACGCCGATGATTCACAGATATGAGCGCTGCGTTGAGCGTAGTACAAGGGCTGGGCGATTGCTTGATGTGGTCTTCCTTTAGAGATAGTGAGTCTTGACAGCAGTTCCGTAGAATAACGATTCTAGCGCTATTCTGTGACTGGGTTATTGAATTCTTGTGTGCCAGACGTTCTAATTAGCGTATTAACAAGTTCTAATTCAGATTGGTGGTGGAATGTTTGGAATTCAAGAAATCGATGCACAACAGTTGCATGAGTGGCTGTCGAGCAAGGAAAATGTACGTTTGCTGGATGTGCGAACGCCTGGTGAGATTGCACAAGGCGTCATTCCGGGAACCGAGATCCTACCCTTGCACATGGTACCCATAGAGCCGATTGAAGTTGCTGATGATGAAAAGCTTGTAATCTATTGTCGAAGTGGTGCCCGTTCCGGACAAGCCTGCGGTTATTTGATGCAGCAAAAAGGTTTGCAGAATGTCTATAATCTGCGCGGCGGTATCATCGCCTGGGCGTCTGCTGGGTATCCGATCGCATCAGCCAAAACTTAAGAAAGCTCTGATTCATTCTGGCGCGAGCAGATTGTGGTGAAAATCGCCCAGTTCAAGGCGCGGATCGCAGGTAATAGCTGGCTATTGCGAAGATCCGCAACGCACAAGTGGGCGATTTTTAGCGCCGCAAGATGCCGTGTTACGAATTGATCAGAGCTTCCTTAAGGTCAGTTCTGTGAAGCGGACTTTTACGAGGTTATCCGAGAACAGGGATCGTCGCAGCGAGGGACGCTGGTTTGATTTACATTCTCTTCCCCGATTGGAGGCATCATTCGCGCTATTGAAGGATAATCGGTGGGGAATCGAGCCAGATTCAGCTTTGCCACAGAAGCCAGTCTTTTTCTTCTCGGGCAGGTATCTCAAAAGGATAACGATGCATCGTTTTTTGAGAGACCAGCGCCAGTAAGGCTTTGGGAAGACATATCCGACTCTTTCCGCGAGCAGGCGCCGCAAAACATCGCGAAAAGCCGACGCATAAGGCGTACACAGTTCAGCAGTGGGTTACACGTTTTCCCATTTTAACGAGGGGCCCAGCGTTTGTGTGGTGCGTTTCAACTAAAGTGCGAGATGCAGACGGCTCAGCTGAGTACGCCGCGCTAAGCTGGACCATGTGCTGAAACTACGTCTGCCTTGTGCATATTTAGACTTAAGACAATTCATAGTGGTGAATCCCCAAAGCCCCGCTGAATGAGGCTTTACTCTCGATTGTCTTAGTAAGCCGTTGGAGGGCTTATGGCTAGCGCTAGTAGCACCGGGGTTGAAATTTCGGCTGACTTAATCAGAATGGCCACCAACTTCAGTTCCAAACCCTAAGTTTCATAGGTAAATCGGCCTATCACCCGCACAAGCGAATGAGGAAAATTGAATTATGACTGAAAAGAAGCTGGCTATTATTGCGACCAAAGGTACACTGGATTGGGCTTATCCCCCGTTTATTCTCGCCTCAACAGCAGCTGCATTAGGCTATGAGTCGGAAGTGTTTTTCACCTTTTACGGACTGCAATTACTCAAGAAAAAGCTCGATTTAAAGGTATCCTCGTTGGGGAATCCAGGGATGCCCATGCCCATGCCTGTGCCCGTTTTTATGCAGGCTCTGCCGGGTATGCAGGCGATGATGACGTCTATGATGAAGAAAAAGATGAAATCGAAAGGCGTTGCGGATCTGGAAGATTTGCGAGATCTCTGTATTGAAGCCGAGGTCAAAATGATCGCCTGTCAGATGACGGTGGATCTGTTTGAAATGGATACCAGTGAGTTTATTTCAGAAGTTGAATACGCGGGTGCTGCAGCATTTTTTGAGTTTGCAGGCGAGTCAGATATCTGCCTCTACATTTAGGGCTGCATGCGGGTTGAGCAGTTAAGGGGGGATTGGGAGGCGTTGCACTCAATCTCCCGATACTCTGTGGCAGCCCGTTCGCTTTCTCTAGAAGCCTGGCACAACATGGGGCGATAAGCCCGGGTCGACGCAACGTGGCCCTCGGGCGGTGCAGCGGTATCGTTGTGAGAGAGTGTCTTCATCTTGGGGCGTGCTAGCTTCATAGATGTGGTAATGCCGTCGTAAGCGATTAACACAATCTGTGGTAGAGCTAATCAGTAATGCCGGCTTTTGGTCGATCTCTGCGCCCTCATTGTGATCGCTCGGTTGCACTGAGTGTTGCTTTCCTTCATTCAGGGCGCCTCAGCCCAATAGTTGTCAAGACCAACTGCATTTGGGTGCTGCTTTCTTAAAAAAGAATGCTTTGAGCGCGAAGCATGAAGTCAGCAAAAGACCTTCTCTAGCCCCACTATCTAGCCCGAGTAAATCGTCCAGTTTGAAATGATGGATACAGTTGTACTGCCTGCACTCCTGGGTAGGCGCGCTTCGTGGGAATGGTTGTTCACTTCACGAGGCCTGTAATAACGCTAGGGATTCAGGGAAGGTATCTCCCTTTATGACGCTTCTTTAGAGCCGCGCCCACGTGCCGCAAGGAGCCTGCCATTGCCTGCGCCTTGATGCACCAGAGAGACCAAGTTTTAACGCCGTCTGTTGGAAGCTGGTGGTTGTTCGCGGCCAATGATTCAGTGCACTGATAGGTGTCCAAATGAAAGGGTCGTACGGGCTATCTGCATGAGCCCAAGATTGCGCTACACGGTGGATGTGCAGGTTGTGTTGCGCCAACTGCGACGCATAAAAGCTTGGGAAGATCCCTAAGCTATTCGTTTAAGTGTGGGTAAGTGTTTGTTGAGCACCAGTCTCTATTTATCTGTTTTGATGGATAATTATGCCGGTTATAAATATTTTTAATGAGGGTATCTATCCCCTAGGGGATAGCTTGCCTAAATCGTGAGCACCCCAAGAAGGGGGTTGTTCTGACTCGGCGGCATTCTCTAGACTGCGCCGACTAGCTGATAGATTGGCCCTGCGAGACAGTCGACTGTAGAACTTTGCTTTAGCGAAGTTCACGCGACGAACAAGCGCAAGGCGGTGAATGAGATTTATTCAATATCCTGATTTTTTAGAGGAGAGCGGCATGGCGACAGAGCATTTTGAAACCCCGATGCTGGATGAGCTGGAAAATGGTCCTTGGCCCAGCTTTATTTCTGGATTTAAGCGTCTGAGAGACGAGCATCCTGAGGAGCGCATTCGTGAGGTAGCGAATTCTCTGCTGGGGCAGTTGGAGCATTCTTACGAAACCCGTAAGGGTTATTGGAAAGGCGGGACTGTCTCCGTATTCGGTTATGGTTCAGGAATTATCCCTCGTTTTTCCGAGGTGGGGCACCAGTTTCAGGCGTCGAAAGAGTTTCATACCCTGCGCGTTCAGCCGCCTGCAGGGAATCACTACACCACTGATATGCTGCGCCAGCTTGGTGATAGTTGGGAAAAGTATGGCTCAGGCTTGGTGACTTTCCATGGTCAAACCGGAAACATCATGTTCATCGGTACGACAACCGAAAACACGCAACACTTTTTTGATGAAATCAATGAGTACGGTTGGGATCTAGGTGGTGCCGGTCCATGCGTCCGTACGGGTATGTCATGTGTTGGTGCGGCCCGCTGCGAACAGTCTTGTGTTGACGAGCAAAAGGCGCATCGATTGCTGCTCAATAATTTCACCGATGATGTGCATCGTCCCGCTCTGCCTTACAAGTTTAAGTTCAAAGTGTCCGGTTGCGGCAATGATTGCCAAAATGCGATCGAACGTTCCGACTTTGCCATCATTGGTACTTGGCGCGACGACATGAAGGTCGACCAGGCAGCTTTTAAAGATTATGTGGCAAGCAAAGGTCGTCAATATCTGATCGACAACGTGGTAACACGCTGCCCTACTAACGCATTGTCCATCAACGACGATGACACGCTGGCGGTTGATAACCGGAACTGCGTGCGTTGCATGCACTGCTTGAATGTGCTGCCCAAGGCGCTTTCTCCAGGTGATGATAAGGGTGTCACAATCTGTATTGGTGGTAAGCGAACCCTGAAAATCGGTGATTTAATGGGTACCGTTGTAGTGCCATTTAAGAAGTTAGAAACCGAAGAAGATTGGGAAAGCCTGGTCGAGATGGCTGAAGAAATTATCGATTTCTGGGCCGAGAATGGGCTTGAGCATGAGCGCTGCGGTGAGATGATCGAGCGGATTGGCTTGGTGAATTTCCTTGAAGGGATTGGTGTGGATGTTGATCCTAATATGGTTAATAACCCGCGTCAGAGTTCCTATGTCCGAATGGATGATTGGGACGCTGAAGCCGAGAAATGGTTCGAGCGGAAAGCCGAAGAAGCTGCGGGCTAAACCTTGCCACGTTCAACGCACCTATAACTTTGCTGCGTCGTTAAGCTGACGCAGCAAATGAAACTTTAATTATTGTCGAGTAAAACTAATTGGGAGATGGCTATGTCAGAGGCAGCTGCACCTCGCCCACCTACTGAATCAGGGTGTCCAGACGCATTCCAATACATGCATCCGGCCCTGCGTCGTAACTACGGAAACTGGGCGTATCACGAAGATCCTCAGCCCGGCGTTTTGAAGCACGTCAGTAAGTCGGGTGATGAGGTTTACACTATCAAAGTGGGTACCCAGCGTATTTTAGATGTTTTTACGTTGCGCAAGCTTTGTGATATCGGAGATCAATTTGCGGATGGGTATATTCGCTTCACGTTACGTTCGAACGTTGAGTACATTGTAGATGATGAGTCCAAAGTTCAGCCATTAATCGATGCGATAACCGAAGCCGGTTTCGTCGTAGGTGGTACGCGTAACTCCGTAACAACCCTATCACATACGCAGGGATGGCTGCATTGTGATATTCCCGGAACTGATGCATCAGGCGTGGTAAAGGCTATGATGGATGAGCTCATCGATGAGTTTAAGTCCTGGAATATGCCTAACCGAGTCCATATAACGACCTCCTGCTGTCAGATCAACTGCGGTGGTCAGGGCGATATTGCAATTAATGTGCAGCATACTAAGCCGCCAAAAATTAATCACGACTTGGTGTCAAACGTTTGTGAACGTCCGTCAGTGGTTGCGCGCTGCCCTGTCGCTGCAATACGCCCAGCACAAGTAAATGGCAAGCCTTCGCTGGAAGTCGACGAGCGTAAGTGCATCTGCTGCGGTGCCTGTTATCCGCCATGCCCGCCAATGCAAATTAATGATGCTGAGCATACTAAGTTGGCAATCTGGGTTGGAGGGAATCACTCAAATGCCCGTGGTAAGCCGACTTTCCAAAAGTTAGTCGCTTCAGGTGTGCCAAACAACCCACCTAGATGGCCGGAAGCAACAGCAATTGTGAAAAAGATCCTCAAGGTCTACAAGGAAGATGCACAAGACTGGGAACGTATTAATGACTGGATCGAGCGCATTGGTTGGACGAGATTTTTCGAGCTGACCGGTCTGCCTTTCACTAAATTCCATATCGATAACTGGCGGGGCGCACGTAACAGCTTAAACGCGTCTGCACACATCCGCTTCTAACGGCGGTGGTTTTAAGCGATAAGGGACGACGTAAATGAAATTTACGATATTAATTAATGAAGGGCCTTATCAGCACCAGTCTTCAGATTCCGCTCTGCACTTTGTGCAGGCGGCGCTGGAGAAGGGGCATGAGATCTTTCGCGTATTCTTTTATCACGATGGTGTTAACAACGGTACGCGCCTTGCTGTGCCTCCTCAGGATGATCGTAATTTACCCAAGGAGTGGTCTGCGCTCGCTGAGGCACATGGCTTGGATCTAGTAATCTGTATCGCTGCGGCGCAACGCCGGGGTGTTATGGATGCAGATGAGGCGAAACGCCAGGGTTTGGATGCTGACAATATTGCACCAGGGTTTCGTATTTCGGGTCTCGGACAGCTGATTGAGGGTGGCATTCAATCTGATCGGCTAGTCGTTTTTGGTGATTAAGAGAGGGTTTTTATGTCTGAGGTAAAAAAATTCCTTTATGTAAACAGAAAAGCCCCGTACGGCTCGATTTACGCGCTTGAATCACTCGAAGTGGTGTTGATCGGAGCAGCGTTCGATCAGGATGTCACCCTCGCTTTTCTCGATGATGGCGTCTATCAACTTGTCAAGGGCAAGAATACCGAGGCGATTGGGATGAAAAATTTTTCACCCACTTATTCTGCGTTGGGAGACTACGACGTCACTAAAATCTACGTGGAAAAGGAATCACTGGAAGCGCGCGGTTTGACTCTGGGCGACTTGATGGATTTGAAATACGAGGATGAGGATGACGATTGGGCCGAGAAAGATTCGATCCGTGTGGTGAGTGCATCCGAAATGGCCGATATCATGGATACCCAAGATATCGTATTAAGTTTCTGAGGGCTCAATAAATGGCGATGCTGCATATAGTAAATAAATCCCCTTTCGAGCGGAATTCTTTGGAATCTTGCTTGCTACATGCCAAGCCGGGAGCCACGGTCTTGTTAATCGAGGACGCGGTAGTCGGTGCTGCCCAAGGTACGGTGTTGAGCGACAGAATACAGAAGGCGCTTGAATCTGTGAAGCTTGCGGTACTGGGTGCTGATCTCGAAGCCAGAGGAATCGCGCAAGAAAAACTTGTCGATGGCGTCAACGTGGTTGATTACGCCGGCTTTGTGGACCTGGTTACGGGTCACGATAACAATCAGTCTTGGCTGTGAAGCTGCAAATCTACAACTCATTTTAAACTGAGGAATCTTGAAAAATGGCAATCGAAGTTAATGGTAAAACCTACGAAACGGACGAAGAAGGCTATCTCGCAAATTTGAACGAGTGGGATGAGGACGTGGCAAAAGCTATGGCCGAGGCTGACGGCGCTGAGTTGACCGATGCTCACTGGGAAGTTATTAACTTTCTGCGTGAATATTATGATGAATATCAAATTGCTCCTGCGGTCAGAGTTTTAACCAAGGCCATTGGCAAAAAACTCGGTAAGGAAAAAGGCAACAGCAAGTATCTTTATGAACTGTTCCCCTATGGTCCTGCCAAACAGGCTTGTAAGTACGCGGGTCTGCCTAAGCCTACCGGTTGCGTTTAAACCCTAACCAGCCCGGAAGGCGGACTTTTTTGTATCCGCCTTCCATTCAAATTTTTTCTAGCCTTTCGGAGTACCGAGAAAGATGTCGGTTCTGAGTGTCTTCTTTGTATTTTTATACTATGTGGCGACCGCTATTCTGTTTGTCGGCCTTGGTTATAGGATTTGGGTGTATTTCAAGACGCCCGCGCCATTGAAGATCCCAACTACTCCGGCGCCAACAACTGTTGGGGGCGTTGTCTTGCGAATGACGCGCGAGGTGACACTGTTTGAGAGTTTATTCAAGTCTAACAAATGGATTTGGTTGTTTGGCTGGCTCTTTCATTTCGGCTTGCTGTTAGTTCTTCTTAGACACCTTAGATACGTGACAGAGCCTGTATGGTGGTGGGTCACCATGCTTCAGCCATTCGGAAAATATGCTTCATTTGCGATGGTTTTGGGTTTGCTTGGATTGTTGGCACGACGGATCGTCGTCGATCGCGTCCGATATATCTCTTCGCCTTCGGATTTCCTAATGTTACTTTTGCTGCTCGGCATCGGGCTGAGTGGGATGCTGATGACATTTGCAAGCAAAGCCGACATTGTGAGTTTAAAAGAATTTTTATTTGGGATGATGAGTTTCGACTTACAACCCTTCCCAGGTCAACCTGTGTTGGTGATACACATGCTACTGGTTGCGCTACTGATGATTGTGTTCCCGTTTAGTAAATTATTGCATGCACCTGGCGTATTTTTTAGTCCCACACGCAATCAAGTCGACAATCCTCGTGAGAAACGACATGTCGCCTCCTGGGCTGCCAAGCTGGAATCTGGTAAGCGGTAGTATCCCTACGCGGTAGGACGTGTTGATGCAGCGATTCTGTTCGTTGGGTGTTTTGGGAATTTTTAAATGTATTTCGGGCTTAAAGGCAAAGCTTTGAG
This sequence comes from Thiotrichales bacterium, assembly GCA_024763135.1. Classification (GTDB taxonomy): domain Bacteria; phylum Pseudomonadota; class Gammaproteobacteria; order UWMA-0217; family UWMA-0217; genus JANTGD01. The sequence goes on from JANTGD010000061.1 coordinate 10,317, forward strand.
GAAACTATAGTGGCTGATTTTGATGTACCAAAGATAAAAGAGGATATCATTGTCCCCAAAATCCATCCCGGGATTATGGAGCAAAGTGGCCCTTTTGTCGCAAAACCTGAACATCAAAAAGACCTTGGCTACCCAGAAAAGCTCCTGGACAACTGGCAGGAAGCGGCTATCGAGAAAATGGGTGAGTTACTGAAGAAGTATCGCTCGCTCAAGGTATTCATGGATTCCTGTGTAAAGTGTGGTGCTTGTACAGATAAGTGCCATTATTATTTGGGAACGAGTGACCCCAAAAACATGCCAGTTGCTCGTCAAGACCTTTTCCGAAAGGTTTATCGGCGCTATTTCACGCTCGCAGGAAAATATTTTCCAAAATTAGTCGGTGCCGTGGATCTGACAGAAGATGTTTTAGATGACTGGTACAACTATTACCATCAATGTTCAGAATGTCGGCGCTGCTCTGTGTACTGTCCCTATGGAATCGATACAGCAGAAGTCACGATGGCTGCGCGAGAAGTAATGGCATCCGTGGGAAAGGGGCAGAAATACAGCAACGAAATTATCGGCAAGGTCTACAAAATTGGAAACAACCTTGGCTTACCCGAGCCAGCGCTTATAGATACGCTGGAAGGGTTGGAAGAAGAGGTGTTCGAGGATACCGAGGTCGAGGTTAAATACCCTGTGGATAAAAAAGGGGTGGAAGTATTATTAATTACACCATCGGCCGATTTTTTCGCGGAGCCGCATGTAGATGGTTTAATCGGTTACGGTAAAGTTTTTCATCAAGCTGGTATTAGCTGGACGCTAAGCTCGAAAGCCTCAGAGGCTGCTAATTTTGGTTTGTTTATCGGCAGTTACGAGAACATGCGAAGAATCGCATTAAGGATCCGTGAGGCTGCCATTGAGCTGGGTGTTAAACGAATTATTTTCGGCGAATGTGGTCATGCATGGCGCGTGGCATACAGTTTCTTAAATACATTAGCCGGACCATGGGATTTTTTGGATCAACGCTATCCGATACCACAGCACATTATCGAGTTTACATATGACTTGATACAAAAGGATAAGCTCAAGCTGGATCCCAGTGAAAACGATCACATGACACTTACGTTTCACGATTCATGTAACGTGGCACGGGGCTCACGCATGGGAGATAAGCCAGGAGGCCAGTTTGAGCTGCCGCGGGCTGTTATCAAGGCCGTGTGTAACAACTATGTGGATATGCGACCCGATACCATCGGGGAGGGTACTTACTGTTGCGGTGGCGGTGGTGGTTTACTCACCGACGATCTTATGGAGGTCCGCGTTAAAGGCGCACTCCCGCGCATGACCGCATTGGGCCAAGCAGTCGAGGAGATGGGCGTGACCCATATGGCGGCTATTTGTGCCATTTGTAAGAGCCAGTTTAGTAAGGTTCTACCTTATTATGGGTTTACGATGGATCAAATTGTCAGCGTACATCAGCTTGTCAGTAATGCGATTCTGCTCGAACCCGGACAGAAGAACGAGCCGGGCTCGAACTCGGATGACTAGTCCGACGATGATTTAAATTTAGAGATATTTCTCGATTAACCTTTCTTGTATTTGAAAAGCAGGGGAACAAAAATGGCGACTTCCCAAGACGAAATGAAACAGACTCTCACATTCCGCAAGTTTGAAGATGGGGACCATGATTGGAGTAGTTTCACCGACCAGATTTTTGTCCAGGACACTTCTCACAAGTGCCCGGTGTATGTGCAACGGACTCCTCCTTGCCAGGGCAGCTGCCCATCAGGACATGATATTCGTGGCTGGTTGGATATTGTCAGAGGTATTGAAAAACCAGCACCCGGTACTGATTGGCAGCACTATGCGTTCAAGCGTGCAACCGACTCTAACCCCTTTCCGTCTGTGATGGGGCGTGTTTGTCCCGCACCCTGTGAAGATGGCTGTAACCGCAATGAAGTCGAAGAGTTTGTCGGTATCAATTCCGTCGAACAGTTTATCGGTGATTACGCCACTGACAATGCGTTCAGTTATGGGGAACCAGGTGCCGACACCGGTAAAAAAATCGCGATTATCGGATCCGGCCCTGGTGGGCTAACTGCGGCCTATCAGCTACGAAAACTAGGTCACGGGGCTACGATTTTCGAGATGAATGAGCAGCTCGGCGGGATGATGCGGTATGGCATTCCAAAGTATCGTATTCCCATCGATCGATTGGATGCGGAAATCAATCGAATTTTAGATCTTGGTGTCGAAGTAAAAACCAATACCAGGGTTGGAAAGGATATTTCCATTGACGAGCTGGAAAATCAGTTTGACGCTGTTGTATGGGCGATTGGCTGCTGGAACGGACGTGATGTGCCGGTTCCCGGTTGGGAAGGCACCTCTAACTGTGTGTCTGCAATCGCGTTTTTAAAAGCGTTTGCCGATGGAAGAATGCAGACAACAGCCAAGAAAGTCGTGTGTATCGGTGGTGGTGATACCTCGATCGACGTTGTGTCAGTCACTCGACGTATCGGCTATAACCCCGCGGCACCGGGAAAGCCAGAAGATGTGGTGCT
>JANTGD010000062.1 GCA_024763135.1 Thiotrichales bacterium
TCGTGGTCACCTTATTGGTGATGAGAGGTTTTTCTGATTTGCCTGGTGCACCAAGAGCTTGCGTGGACTTTTGTGATACAACTGAGGTTTTTAGGTTTAAGTGTCGTGCGCATACTCAAAGCTATCGAAGTACAATCGATCTTCTGGTAATCCCATGGCCGCAAAACGTTCTTTTCCAGCCTTGATCATAGCCGGTGGACCACACATATAGATATCGTAGGCCGGCAGCTTCTGACCGAGTTCTTCGGCGACGACATCGGTTACCCAACCTGTCGCACCGTCCCACTGATCTTCCTCAAGCGGTTCCGAAAGAACGGGTGTATAAGTGATTTGCGGATGCGCTTGCGCCCATTGTCTGGGTAGTTCGTCGAGATACAGGTCTCTCTTTGAGCGTACTCCCCAGTAGATTGCCATCGGCACTTGTAGGCCGATCTTTATGGCATGCTCCACAATGCTCTTTACTGGCGCAAATCCAGTCCCACCTGCAATTAGTACAATCGGCCTATGCGTGTCTTCGCGGAGATAAAACGAACCCAGGGGTCCACGAATACGCAGCAGTGATTTGACCTTCATTTCATGGAACACCTGGTGCGTGAACAAACCCCCTGGTACTTCGCGAATGTGCAACTCCAGGTATTCATCATCATGGGGCGGATTGGCTAGCGAAAAGGCGCGCTGCTTGCCCCCTTTGAGGAGAATCTCAATGTATTGCCCTGCATAGAACTGTAGGCGTTCGGATGCGGGTAATTTGAGCTTCATCAGCATAACGTCATGACTGAGGCGTGTCAGTTCCGCGACACGGGCCGGTAACGTTTTTATCTCTAATTCTTCTGCTACATTTTCGTGGACATCAATTACCAGATCCGTTAACGGTTTTGCGATACACGCCAATGCTTTACCAGCAGCTATTACTTCGTCACTCAACGCCAGTGGCGTCCGATCCCCGTATGTTATCTCTCCAGAAGCAATCGTCACGATGCATGAACCGCAGGATCCCCCACGACAACCATAGGGCAACGAAATTCCCTGGCGCAGCGCCGCATCGAGGATTGTTTCTTCGGCTTCGACTTGAAATTCGTGCCCGGTTTGGCGATTTATTACCTTATGTGCCATATGTTTTTTCTCATGATTACACTGATACATATAATACCCGCGACAGGCTTACCCATGTTGTAGCGGGATTCCATTTTAAAGACATGACCTTGCGCGCGCTATGGCGCTGCTCTTACTGACTGAGCGGGCGTGGATTTTTGGTCTAACACATCGTCCATTTTAAAATGGCGGACTCAGTTGTACTGCCTGTATTCCTGGGTAGGCAACCTTCGCACGGAATGATGGCGGTTCCCTTTCTAAGCACTACAACGCCGAGGCGCAGCATCGCAAAAGCGCTGAGTCCGTCATTTTAAGCTAGACGATGTACTACGGTGTCTCTCTGTCAGGCAGCTAGCCCTTTTTATTTCAATATGCATTGTAGTGACGCGCAGCTTTCTCAATTACTTCGGCAGATTGAGCGATAATTCGTCCCACAGAGCGTCCACCCGCTCTTTCACTGCCTGCCCCATTTCAATGGGCCTTCCCCATTCCCGCGTGGTTTCTCCCGGCCATTTATTGGTTGCGTCTAGACCCATTTTTGACCCCAACCCCGATACAGGGGATGCAAAATCAAGGTAATCAATGGGCGTATGATCAATCATCGTTGTGTCTCTACTGGGATCCATACGAGTTGTCATCGCCCAGACCACATCTTTCCAATCCCGCGCATTGACATCATCATCAACGATAATGACAAATTTTGTATACATAAACTGCCTTAGGAAAGACCATACGCCCATCATAATGCGCTTTGCATGCCCTGGATATTGCTTTTGAATACTCACGATTGCCATACGGTAGGAGCATCCTTCGGGCGGCAGGTAAAAATCGACAATTTCAGGAAACTGCTTCTGGAGAATGGGTACGAAAACTTCATTGAAGGCGACACCTAAAATTGCGGGTTCGTCTGGCGGCCGGCCTGTATAGGTAGAGTGGTAGATGGGATTTCTCCGATGCGTAATCCGCTCTACGGTAAAAACAGGAAATTCTTCTACCTCGTTATAGTATCCTGTATGGTCTCCGAAGGGCCCTTCCGCTGCCTTATCCTGAGGATAAATATAACCTTCTAGGATATATTCTGCGGTTGCTGGGACTTGTAGGTCACTCAATAGACATTGACCAAGCTCAGTTCGACTGCCTCTGAGCAGCCCTGCGAAGGCATATTCAGACAAGGTATCGGGAACCGGTGTGACGGCCCCTAGTATCGTCGCAGGATCAGCGCCTAATGCCACAGCCACCGGAAAAGGTTCATTCGGATGTTGCCGCTGCCAATCACGCAAATCGATCGCGCCACCTCGATGTGCCAACCAGCGCATAATCACGCGATTTTTTGCGATTACTTGCTGACGATAAATACCAAGATTCTGTCGTTTCTTCAGTGGACCTTTAGTGATCACCAATCCCCAGGTGATCAGTGGCCCAGCATCGCCCGGCCAACAGGTTTGAATTGGTAAGGTGTTGAGATCAACCTGATCTTGGTCGAGTATTATTTCCTGACATGCCGGAGACTTAATCTTTTTAGGTGCCATATCGAGCACCTTGCGGAATATTGGCAGTGTTTCCCAGGCAGATCTTATACCCTTGGGCGGATCAGGTTCTTTGAGAAAAGCCAATAATTTGCCGATTTCTCGTAAGGCTGAAGCCTCTTCCTGCCCCATACCCAAAGCAACACGTCGCGGTGTACCAAAGAGATTGGTTAGCACAGGCACTGAAAATCCCTTTGGGTTTTCAAATAATAGTGCTGGCCCACCTTTTTCGAGAACTCGCCGACTGACTTCGGTCATTTCCAGTTTTGGATCGATCTCCTGAGAAATCCGCTGGAGTTCTCCCATCCGTTCGAGCGAGAGGATGAATTCTCGCAGGTCTTTATATTTCATGCTCAACGTCGGTTTTGCTTACTGCCCGTGCTGCCTAAATATCTATGTTGGCTGCGGATAACGCGTTGACTTCAATAAATTCTCGACGCGGCTCAACCTGGTCGCCCATCAGAGTGGTGAAAACGGTATCGGCAGCTATCGCGTCTTCGATCCGAACCTGCAGTAATCGGCGTGTTTCGGGATTCATTGTAGTTTCCCACAACTGATCGGGGTTCATTTCTCCCAATCCTTTGTAACGCTGAATATTCATCCCTTTTCTCGCCTCTTTCATCAACCACTCCATGAGTTGTGAAAACTTTTCAACCGGCTGTTTTTTCTCACCGCGTTGAACATAGGCTGTGTCTTCGAGTAAACCATCAAGTTTAGATGCTAGCTCCAGTATAAAAGTCATGTCTTTGGATTGGAAAAACAGTTCATCCAGCACATAGTGCATAATGCTTCCATGTTCACGGCGCGAAACTTCAACTAGCAGATTCCCTTCCTCGGATTGACTGATTGCGTAACTATACTCGGAAGGCTGCGCATTGGCGTGCAGACCTGCCATAAGGCGATCGAACCAGTCTTTGAGCCTTGATGCGTCGCGAAAACTTTCCGGATGAGGCGGAGGAATTTCTATCATACGTTGAAGCAGTTCTTTGGGATAACGCTGCGATAATCTATTCACAGCTTGTTGAACGGCCTGATAGTGTAAGGCGAGATCCTCCAATGCTTCTTCGCGGATAGGTGCTGAAGCTTCGCTCAAATACAGTTTTGTACCATCAAGTGCAATATTGATTAGGTTTGCGTTGAGTTCAACATCATCTTTGACATATTGCTCTTGTTTTCCTTTTTTTAGTTTATACAATGGAGGCTGTGCGATATAGATATGCCCTCGTTCGACCAGTTCGGCCATTTGCCGATAGAAAAAGGTCAGTAGCAGCGTCCGAATGTGCGATCCATCGACGTCTGCATCCGTCATAATAATGATTCGATGATATCGAAGCTTCTCAGGATCAAACTCTTCTTTTCCAATTCCGCAACCTAGTGCAGTAATGAGCGTGCCAACTTCTGCCGAGGAAAGCATTTTGTCAAACCGTGCTTTTTCCACATTAAGTATTTTGCCTTTAAGTGGCAATATCGCCTGTGTACGCCGATCTCTACCTTGTTTTGCTGATCCTCCGGCGGAATCACCCTCTACCAAAAATAGTTCAGAAAGGGCTGGATCCTTTTCTTGACAATCTGCTAGTTTGCCTGGCAATCCCGCAATATCCAGAGCCCCTTTTCGTCGCGTCATCTCCCTTGCCTTGCGTGCCGCTTCTCGTGCTCTTGCAGCTTCGACGATTTTATTTGTAATCATCTTCGCTTCTGTGGGATTTTCTAATAAAAATTCACTGAGCTTCTCTGAAAGGCTGGACTCAACAATGGATTTGACTTCAGATGAAACCAGTTTGTCTTTTGTCTGAGAAGAAAACTTCGGATCTGGCACTTTAACTGATATCACTGCAGTCAATCCTTCCCGGGTATCATCTCCAGTTGTAGCGACCTTATTTTTCTTCAGTAGTCCTTCCGTTTCCATATATTGATTGAGAGTCCGCGTAAGGCCCGCACGAAATCCAGCTAAATGGGTTCCACCATCCTTTTGAGGGATATTATTGGTAAAGCAGAAGATATTTTCCTGATATGAATCATTCCATTGCAGAGCAAGCTCAACACCAACGCCTTCTTTGGTCGTATGCAGAAAGATCACATTTGGGTGCAGAGGCGTTTTGTTCTTATTGAGATGTTGAACAAAAGCGACGATGCCGCCTTCGTATTCAAAAACATTTTCTTTCTCAGATCGTTCGTCACGAAGCACGATCCGTACGCCCGAATTAAGGAATGACAGCTCCCTGAGCCGTTTCGATAGTATTTCATAATGAAATTCAACATCGGAAAAAATCTCTTTTGAAGGCTTGAAGCGTACTTTAGTCCCTGTTTTTTCCGTCTCACCTACCACCTCTAATGGCTTTTCCGGCACACCTAAATGGTAAGTCTGTTTATAAATCTTCCCTTGCCGATAAATAGTTAATTCTAGGAATTCTGATAGCGCATTGACAACCGACACACCAACGCCATGAAGCCCGCCAGAGACCTTATATGAGTTGTCATCAAATTTCCCACCCGCATGAAGCACAGTCATAATCACTTCGGCTGCCGATCGCCCCTCTTCAGGGTGAATATCAACAGGTATACCCCGGCCATCGTCGGTTACGCTTACCGAACCGTCTGCTTCTATCGTTACTTTAATTTCGTGACAGTAGCCTGCTAAAGCTTCATCGATAGCATTATCTACAACCTCAAACACCATATGATGGAGGCCGGTACCATCGTCTGTATCCCCGATATACATACCGGGTCGCTTACGCACAGCATCGAGTCCGCGTAAAACTTTTATATTCGATGAATCATATTGGCTTTCAGGGTTTGTCATTGGCGATCCTGTCAACTGGATACTGGTTTCACGTGAAACACCACGTAAAAATAGAGAAATATATAACGGGACTGTCAGAACTAACGCTAGCTGGTAACAAAGACGATATGCATAACCAACTTAGATGTAGTACAACAATGTGGAGTGTGTTTTTACCGCTGGAAATTTTGAATCGTTCTCACAGTTTTACCTAACAGGTTGATAAATCCAACAAACCTATATCACGAGGATTTAGAGACAACGAGAAGGAATAGGTATTATAACACTTTTACAATACTACCTTGTTCCACGTGAAACACAGTAAGATCTTCATCTGGTAGGTCGCCTTCTAGGCCCGTAAGAATAGTCTGCACCCCTAGTTTACGTACCTCGTTTAGGACATAGTTCAAGTTGTTGCTATCAAGTTCTGAGGCTATATCATCAACCAGTAGTATAAGGTCTTTATTAGAATAATTTTTAAAAAGGCTTAGTTGCGCGAGTTTTAATAAGAAAGTGACCAGTTTGAGCTGTCCTCTCGACGCGAAGCCCGCCAGATTTTTGTCATTACTGATCAATGAAAAATCATCGCGATGGGGTCCGCTGTAGGTATACCCCAATCTCAAATCGCGTTCGATCTGCATTTCAAGTTGTGACAACAGATCCTTGTGTGAATCCCACCCTTTTTTGAATTTTATGGTGATTTTGAAAGGAGTAGGCATAGCTTCCAGTTGTTTACTTAACTCTTTAAGATATCCCTCCCGGCGTTCAGAAATCGATTGACCTGCTTCAGCAATCTCTTTATTCCACAGCGCAATATGTCTCTTAGCTGCCCCTTGCTTGATTGCGGCGTTTCTTTGTTTGAGTGCGCGTTGGTATTTAGCCCAGATCTTCGAAAAGTTTTCGTATTGATAGAAAAGCCCCCAATCAAGGAAGGCGCGTCTCTTAGCTGGATCTCCTACCAATAGAGAAAAAGTCTCTGGATAAATAACTATGCAGGGCAAAACAGAAGATAATTCAGAAGCCTGACGAATACTCTCACCATTGATTTTAGCTCTGAAATCACGTGTAGATTTTTCAACTCCTATTTGTAGACTTCGATTCTGCTGCTCGCCAGAACCTACTACACGGAACTGTTGATGACCTTCTTTGATTAATAGGCGACTATTTTTTCCTCGAAAAGATCTAGCATGTGAGAGAAAGTAGATTGCTTCTAGGGTGGAAGTTTTGCCCGAACCATTCGGGCCTACCAATATATTAAATCTTGGATCCAGTAATAAATCGACATGAGAGAGGTTTCTGAGATTGTCGATTCTAAGTCGGCTGAGTGCCATAGATTGAGTTAAGTGTTTTTCTACTCAATAAAAGATGGGTATTGAAGGTGAAGCATTCTGACTGAATCATGAAACGCCGAATTGAATTAGACTTTAGTCAATTACAACCGCATTGGCATCACCACGTACCTTGCGCTGGTATCATCGGGATCATCCATCAATGCACTTGAACTAGAATCCTGCATTGAAATTCGTACTGTTGAACCTTTCAGCACCTGTGTGACATCTAAGAGATACTGTACATTGAAGCCAATTTGCAGCGCGCTATCATTGTACTCAACCTCGATAATCTCTTCCGCTTCTTCTTGCTCAGCATTATGTGCTTCTAACAGTAACTCATTCTCTGACAAGGCCAGCCTTATTCCCCGATACTTTTCATTTGACAGAATAGCTGCTCTTTGCAGGGCATCTCTTAGAACGCTTCTCGAGATGTAGAGGTGATTTTGTGGTTCGTCAGGCATAACACGTTTGTAGTCTGGGAAGCGGCCATCAATCAATTTTGAAATGAATTCACCGTTTTTAGAAATGACTTTGATATGTTTGTTTCCAAACACGAGTGTCAGTTCATGCTCTTCTTCTTGTATGAGCCGCTTTAGTTCTAGAATCCCTTTTCTTGGAACAATGACTTGAAGATTCTGAACGTCACTTTCTACGTCTAAATTTTCAAAACAATATGCGAGTCGATGACCATCTGTCGCTACCGCACGAATTCCTTCTGGCAGTATTTCCAGCATAAGACCATTTAGGTAATACCGTACGTCTTGGTTTGCCATTGCAAACGATGTCTTATCCAAAAGGTCGGTGACAAGTTGCGCGTCCAGGGTCACTTTTGCGCCCGCATGACCTTCTTCCTGAACCGGAAAATCCCCTGGTGGTAAACTTGCTAGCGTAAAACGACTACTGCCGGAAGTGATTGTAACGCGTTCTTCACTCGTTTTGATTTTCAAGACACTGTTTTCGGGAAGAGCTTTACAGATATCAAAGAGTTTTCTAGCGGGAACAACCGCGTATCCCTCTTCCTGAATTTCGCTGAGTTCCCTTGTGGACTTTAGCGTAATCTCAAGATCTGTAGCCGTCATTGTAAGTTGATCACCTGAGGATTTGATCAGCACATTTGACAGCATTGGCATGGTTTGGCGTTTTTCTATCGCACCAATTACTTTTTGCAGTGGTACCAATAAATCATTCCTTTGAACAACTAGTTTCATAACTGGACTCTTTAACAATAGATAATCTAAAAGATATCTTTTTACTGTTATTATTACTACCTAACAAATCTGTGAATTGTTTAAATTTATTCAATAGATTCAGTTGGTTAAATAACATTTTCGCGAGGATAACCCGTCATTATCCTAGCCTGAAATCTGTTTGTAAACTGTGGATAACATACAGCCTATCAACCATTAACTGAAAAATAAGCCGTTATACACATATTTATCCACATTTTACTCACACTATAATAGCTCCAATGGGTTTACTTATGAGCTGTTGGTTCAGCTAGAAAGGGTGCGCTCAAGATTGAGGTAATCTTCGTCGTAGCGACTCTCTTTCTTTCTCAACTCATCGATTTTTTTACAGGCATGTATCACCGTCGTATGGTCGCGTCCGCCAAATTGATCACCAATCTCTGGAAGACTATGGGTAGTCATTTCCTTGGCCAATGCCATTGCGATTTGTCGGGGTCGTGTAATGGAACGACTGCGGCTGGCTGACTTAAGATCTGCTACCCGAATCTTATAGTATTCTGCAACGGTTTTTTGAATGTTCTCGATGGTGACGAGCTTGTCTTGTAACGCTACAAGATCTTTAAGACTTTCTTTGGTGAAGTCTAAGTCGATGGGTCTACCCGTAAATGAGGCACTCGCCATGACACGTCTTAATGCACCTTCAAGTTCGCGGACATTGGATCGCACTTTTTGCGCAATAAAGAACGCTACTTCACTGGGTAATTCCAGTCCATTTTGCTCAGCTTTTTTATTGAGGATGGCAACGCGCGTCTCTAGCTCTGGTGGCTCAATGGCAACGGTTAGCCCCCACCCGAAGCGAGATTTAAGGCGTTCTTCGAGGCCTTCGACTTCCTTCGGGTATCGATCAGAGGTCAGGATCACCTGCTGTTGTTCTTCAAGCAAGGCGTTAAAGGTATGAAAAAACTCCTCTTGTGAGCGCTCCTTGCCGGCAAAAAATTGTATATCATCGATTAGTAGTGCGTTTAGCGAGCGGTAGTGGCGTTTGAATTCCTCAATCACATTGTTTTGAATGGCTTTGACCATGTCGGCAACAAAGCGTTCCGAACTCAAATAAACGACCTTGGCGCCTGGCTGTAATGCATTGATTTCGTTACCAATCGCATGCATCAAATGGGTTTTGCCCAAGCCCACACCACCGTAGATAAACATGGGGTTATAAGCTGAACCGGGTTCGTGTGCGACCTTGCGTGCTGCTGCACTGGCGAGTTGATTGGATTTCCCCTGAATGAAGTTATCGAAGGTAAAGCTTCGATTAAGATTGTTCGTGAACTGCGCGGCAGAGGTCGACACAACAGTAGCTTGGGTATGGATACTGCCAGCGAAATTACTGGGTTGATGCATAACAGATTGCGGGCGGGTATCTTCGGTGCCGATTTCAACGCGAACCAACGCATTGGGTGTACCGGTCACGTCGGCTAATGCCTGTTGTATCTTATTGAGTGCATTGTCTTTAATCCATTCTTGAACGAACTGATTAGGTGCGAGTAAGCGTAGACCATTCGGTTCTTGAATCGCGTGTAAAGGGCGAATCCAGGTATTGACATCTTTTGAGGCCAGCTCCTGTTCCAGCCTTCGAACGCATTGCTGCCATAGAGTATTCATGAGGTGTGCCCGGGATGTTCTTGTCGGCATCATGTGGATGTGAGCTATAAGATGATAATACAGCAGGTCTCGGGAGGGAAACGTAACAGATAATCGCTTATAATCGTGCGTAGGAGGCTTGGAAATGATAATTTTCTTAAATAAATCAAAGAAATAGGAAACATGTTTGCCGTGCTCATGGTCGTTGAGTACTGTCTGCTTATGACTGCTGGTGAATACTGGGTGAGTCATACTACCGCCTACACTGTCTAGCAGAGCTTTTCACAGACAACGCTGCGAAGATGTGTCTATAGGCCTGTCTAACCGACAATGTGCGAATAGGTGGTATACCCCCCGGAGCTTAAGTCTCATGCGGCCGCTACGTGTACTAGTACCTCGTCTAGTTTAAAATGAGCAACTCAGCGCTCTATTGACATTCTTGGCAGGAATCTTTAGTCTCTCGCGCCCTTGAATTCACTATCGATCAATGCGCGTATCACCGTCTTGTGGTGGTTTGGATAGAAACTTATGAAAAGAACATTTCAACCCAGTAATTTGCGTCGCAAAAGAACGCACGGATTTCGTGCACGCATGAGTACTAAAGGTGGTCGCAAAGTCCTTAAGGCCCGCCGAGCGAAGGGCCGTGCCAGCCTGTCAGCCTGATCAACCACCATTCGGTGCTGAGTTTCCGCGAAATCTGCGGTTGCTGACGCAACATGATTTCAATCAGGTATTCGCTCGGGCTAAGCCTTTTAAAACCCGTTTTTTTACGCTTTTAGTGCGCCCGAATGACCTTCATGTGGCACGCTTAGGTTTGGTGGTCGGTAAAAAAAAGCTTAAAAGAGCGGTAGACAGAAACCAGATAAAACGCCTTGCGCGCGAGTCATTCCGTCGCGCCCGCCCTGGCTTGCCAGGCGTAGACATTGTCTTGATCGCCAAGCCCATCGCTGCCTTAGACAAGCGACAGATTTTTGCCAAACTGGAGCAGCAATGGGCTAAGATACGCGAGTTTTATGAGTAGTGACACGCAACGGCTTCAACTCAGTGCTTATCCTCAATCACTCTAAGTAAAAGATCGATTTACCCTATGGACAGTCAACGCTCGTTGCTCTACGTCGCACTCATTTTTGTGTGTTTTATGCTTTGGCAGGCCTGGGTTTCAGACCACGCGCCTGAGCCCTCCCTAACCTCCGCACCAACAGGCAATGCTGCGAGCACGGCTGGAACTCCGCCATCGGGTGAAGCTGCGCTTAGCACCGATGTGCCCGAGGCTGGTCAGGGGCAGATGAGCGCTCCAGCGCAATCAAGCCCATCGCCTCAGACCGCTGGGGAAGCCGTTACTGTTGGCCAGAAGATCCATATAAAAACGGATGTGCTTGACCTTGAGATCAGTACGCGCGGAGGGGATATTGTCAGCGCCAAGTTGCCAACCTATTCCGTCAGTGTTGAACGGCCTGATGAACCTTTTGAGTTGTTTACTACAGAAGGTTCCCCCTATATTGCCCAGTCAGGTCTACTACACGATCGTGTTTCGGGGGTGATGGCAAAGGAGCGTGCGCCTAACCATTATGCGCAATATCAAGCTGACCAAACTGACTATACGCTTGCTGCAGACGCCAATGAACTGAAAGTGCCAATGCATTGGAGGAGTCGTGATGGCGTGGAGGTCACGAAAATCTTCTCCTTTCAACGCGGCAGTTTTATTGTTGATGTGGACTATGAAATCGCCAACGGCTCGACACAGGCCTGGACTGGCAGGGCTTACTATCAACTAAGACACGGGCCAATCTCTAAATCAGGCAGCATGATGACCGGTAGTTATCACTATACGGGCGCCGCGTATTTTGCGGACAAGTATCATAAGTTGCCTTTCAAAAAGATGGCCGAGGGTCCACTGGCGCTGATGGTGACTGGCGGTTGGGTAGCAGTTGTACAACATTATTTTCTCAGTGCTTGGATTCCTCGCGATCAATCAGGAGAAAATTGGCTGTATTCCAAAGTGATCAATGGCGTCGTTCCAGAATATTTGATTGGCATGCGCAGCGCCGCATTGCAAATTGCGCCGGGTACCACGGAGACCATGGGTACGCGACTGTATGTCGGTCCTAAGTTACAAAAACATCTCGAGGAGCTGGCGCCGGGTCTCGAATTGACGAATGATTATGGCATCTTCACGGTCTTTTCAAAGCCGTTGTTCTGGCTGTTGAGTAAGATTCACGCGGTTCTGGGCAACTGGGGTTGGGCGATCATTGTATTGACGATTCTGATCAAGCTGGTGTTTTACAAGCTCTCGGAAACCAGCTATCGGTCAATGGCGAAGATGCGTAAGTTTGCGCCTAAGCTGCAAGCGCTCAAAGAGCGCTATGGAGACGATAAGCAAGCCCAACAACAAGCACTGATGGAACTCTATCGCAAGGAGAAAATCAATCCGTTGGGCGGTTGCCTGCCCATTTTGATCCAGATTCCTGTGTTCATTGCACTGTACTGGGTATTGAATGAAAGTGTTGAGTTGCGGCAAGCGTCCTGGCTATGGATTAAAGATCTCTCCATCAAGGATCCCTACTTCGTCTTGCCTGTTGCGATGGGTATTACCATGTTCATCCAACAAAAACTCAATCCACCGCAGCCCGATCCCATCATGCAAAAAATGCTTACTGCGATGCCTATCGTATTTACCGTCTTTTTTGCGTTTTTCCCCGCGGGTCTGGTGTTGTATTGGTTTACCAACAACTTATTGTCAATCGCACAACAATGGATGATTACCCGTGCCATCGATCAACAAGGTAGTTGAGCGTAGATCACCTGGAATGAGATAACCTGCAATCTCAGGTATGCGAACTGGATGAGGCTGACTTTCTATCGTCTGTCTGTAGTCGCCTTGCCGACTTGTGCCTTGCCACACACCAAAGCGTTACGGCTGAACTCGGTCTATTTTAACGCCGGGTCAATATAGCCTGAGCCGTTTGCTGTTTTGTTTTGTCACCTTCTAGTACACCGCCAAGTCCAAACTGTCTATATCAGCGCAAACCCACGCGTTCAGAGCAAGGCATTGTTGCGAAGCCATGGTTGTTCGTTCCATGTCGAGCAGCAATAACGCCGTGCTGGACGCGTGGGTTTGCGCCCTTCGGGTGAGCCATCAAGGGGTCATCTGTAGCCTTGTTTTTAATCA
>JANTGD010000063.1 GCA_024763135.1 Thiotrichales bacterium
GGTTAATGAAAATCACGTGAGGGTGTCTCCAGATTCCCAAGCCAAGCGCTGTAATCGACGAGGGCATCTGCGATGAGGTGTACCACAAGACCTTCCTTTTCGAGTTTGCCATGCACGACCAGCAAGCGGCCGTAGAGGACTTCTTTACGAAATTTGAGTGTGGTTCGGGCCCATACGATGATATTGATATGGCCGGTTTCGTCCTCCAATGTCAGAAACACTGTGCCTTTGGCGCTACCGGGATGTTGTCGATTGGTGACCAGGCCCGCGAGCGTGATGCGCTGGCCATGTTCTAGGTGATATACAGTATCGATACGTTGCCAGTGACGACGTTCAAACGCTTTGCGCAGTAGAACCAGGGGATGGCGACGCAAACTCAGGCCGGTGCTTGCAAAATCTGCGACGATATCGTCGGCTTCAGTGGGGCTCGGCAGGTTGGGCAGGGTTTCACTGAAACTGCTGTGTGCGAAGAGTGGCGGCAGCCGCTCACAGCCCAGGGCATCCCAACGGGCCTGATGACGATGCCCTGATAGCTGCTGCAACGCATCCGCACTCGCCAGGGCTTCCATGTCTCGCCGGTGGGCGCCGCTTCGGAGGAACAGATCCTGGAGATCGCGAAACGTTGAGCGCTGACGTTCCGTTACCAGCGTTTTCGCGGTTTGTTGTCGCAAGCCTTTGACATGCTGTAGTCCCAGGCGTATGCAGAGTGCTCCCTGGGCATCGGTTTCGAGTGTGGACTCCCAGTTGCTGCTCAGCACATCTACGGGACGTACCTCGACCTGATGCCGGCGGACATCCTGAATCAGTTGCGCCGGTGCATAGAACCCCATGGGCTGGCTGTTGAGCAGGGCGCAAGTGAAGACGGCAGGGTGGTGACACTTGAGCCAGGAGGAGACATAGGCGATCAGGGCAAAGCTGGCGGAATGGGATTCTGGAAATCCGTATTCGCCAAACCCCTGAATCTGATTGAAAATCTGTTCGGCAAACTGTTGTTGATAGCCCCGGGCTGTCATCCCATCGATGAGACGCTGACGAAAAGTCTCCAGCTGAATGCGGCTGCGCCAGGCACCGATGGCCCGGCGCAGTTGATCGGCTTCCCCTCCTGAAAATCCTGCGGCGACCATGGCCAGTTCGATAATCTGTTCCTGGAAGATCGGTACGCCCAGGGTTCTGGAGAGCACTTTTTTAACCGCTGGATTCGGGTAGCTGATAGGTTCTTCGCCACGCCGGCGGCGCAGATAAGGGTGCACCATATCTCCCTGAATGGGGCCGGGACGGACAATCGCAATTTGAATCACGAGGTCGTAATAATTGGCCGGCTTCAGGCGTGGCAGCATGTTCATCTGTGCACGGGATTCGATCTGAAAGACGCCTACGGTGTCTGCACGCTGGAGCATGCGATAGACCGCTGGATCCTCGGCGGGGATATCGGCCAGTTCGTAATCCAGATGGCAGTGATCGCGCAATAGATCGAGGCTGCGATGCACGGCCGAGAGCATCCCCAAGGCCAGGCAGTCGATTTTCAGCAGGCCCAGGGCATCCAGGTCGGTTTTATCCCACTGTATCACGGTGCGCTCGGGCATGGCGGCGTTTTCCACGGGGACCAATCGAGAGAGTGCGTCCCGGGCGATGACGAATCCGCCTACATGTTGCGATAGATGACGAGGAAAACCCTGTAGCTCCTGCACCAGCACCATGAGCTTTTCGATAATCGGATGATCGGCCTCAAACCCTGCTTCGCGCAGGCGCTCTGGGGGAATGCCCTGTTCCCACCATGCGAGGGTCTGGGTGAGACGATTTACTTGTTCCGCCGCCAGCCCAAGCGCTTTGCCTGCGTCCCGCAATGCACTCTTGCGCCGATAGGTGATCACTGTGGCGGCCAGAGCAGCGCGATGGCGGCCATATTTCTGGTAGATATACTGCATCACTTCTTCGCGGCGATCGTTTTCGAAATCTACGTCAATATCGGGAGGTTCATCCCGTTCCCGCGAAATAAATCGCTCAAATAACATATTGATGCGGGCGGGATCGACGGCGGTGATCCCCAAGCAATAGCACACGGCTGAATTGGCGGCGGAACCGCGGCCCTGGCAGAGAATGTTTTGGCTGCGCGCATAGCGCACGATGTCGTGTACGGTCAGAAAATAGGGTTCGTAGTGCAATTCTGCAATCAAGGCCAGTTCATGCTCCACCTGCGCTCGTACGCGCGCAGGTGGGCCTGCGGGCCAGCGTGCCTGCAGGCCAGCCTCGGTAAGGTGGCGTAAATGATCTTTGGCGGAAATGCCGGAAGGTACGAGTTCGTCTGGGTATTCATAGCGTAGTTCGTCCAACGAAAAATGGCAGAGCGCGGCGATTTTGCAGCTGTTCTCCAGCCATTCCGGAGGGTAGAGCCGGGCCAGCGTTTGGCGGCTGCGCAAGTGGCGTTCGCCATTGGGTAACAGTTTTTGTCCGGCCTCAAATACGGTGGTGTTATGTCGGATTGCCGTCACAATATCCTGGAGTGCGCGTCGTCCGCGGCGATGCATATGGACATCGCCACAGGCGACCAGCGGAATCCCCGTGACCTGGCTGCTCTGTACCAGGGCTTCGATATACTTGTCCTCATCTGGCAGGTAAAGCCGTTCCACTGCTAACCAGGCGCGTCTGGCAAAGCTGTTTAGCAGCCAGTGGCATTCAGCCTGTAATGGTTCTTGTGGCGCTCGCGGCGGTATCAGAATGGCCACACAATCAGGTAATCCCTGCGAAAAATCCTCGCGAAAAATCCTGTATTCCCCTTTTTTGGCGCGTCGACGTGCTGTTGTGATGAGGGTCGCGAGTTGTGCGTAGCCTTCCCGGTTGCATGCCAGCGCCAACAGACGCGGGCCCTCCTCGAGACGGAATTCTGCACCGATGAGCAACTTAAGCTGTGGATAGGCGCGTGCTGCGACATGGGCGCGTACCACGCCCGCCAGTGAGCATTCGTCGGTTACGGCAAGGGCCGCATAGCCCAGTTCGGCGGCACGCTGCACGAGTTCTTCGGGGTGTGATGCGCCACGTAAAAAAGTGAAATTGCTGATGCAGTGCAGTTCCGCGTAACAAGTGTCTCTGGTCATCGATCCAGTGTATTGATAAACACTGTAAATATATACATCTAATTGAGCTAATGAGCAATCATTGCCTGGGGCGTGACACTGCAGGTGACCAGTGCATGCAGGCTGGCGCTGGAAACAAATCGCTTTTTACTATGGATTGACTTATTAACCCGGCGACAAAATAGATCGCGTTCAGAGCGTGCGGCCTGTGTTAGCCAGACTGGCTGTAGTGTCGAACGACTACAGCGACGTCTGGCTGTCTTGCCGCACACCCGCGCGTTGTGGTTGAACACGAACAATTTTATCGCCAGGTTAATAGTAAAAGGGGATGGTTTTTGCCTTGCTTGTGGCACCTGCTTGCCTGCCGGGGCGAGCGCAGGCTGCGGTGGGGTGTGATTGACGCCACCTGCGTCTGTCAGTCTGCAAGGCGTGGTTGTGATAGAGGTGGATTTATGCTTGTTGCCTTGGGGGAACCGCTTAGTCTGGTCTCGATCTTGCGAGACAGAGCCAGCCATAAAAATAAATAACGGCGTTCACCGCTGCCGCGGAGCAAAGCCGTAATCAGGAGGTCATGCATGGTTTGGACACCCCCATATTCGCACTACGCGCGATATCGCTCACTGTTAAGTCAGTTGACAGGACTGTTGCTGGGCTTATTGCTTTTGCCCCCCGCTCAGGCGGCGTCGTTGCCCTTGGATGGCAGCTTTCAATTGCTGCAGGGGCCAGAGTGTGCGGTGGGCGCTGTGTATCGCGCGGGGACCACGGCGCAATATCAAGGTAAAGCCCTGGATGTGCTGGTAGAGATAACGGCCAGCGATAATGATATTGCGCATGTGGATGCTAACAATACCTGTCTGCGACTTGCCGATGCTCCCGAGGGAGGGCGCAAGCTACTGACAATCAAAGGGGCCGATCAGGGCGACAATGGGACCAATACAGAATCCTGGTCCACCGATTTGCGTTTGACGCTTGTGGAAAAAAATAGCCTGCTGATGGTCCCGGTGGATCGCCTGGCCTTGACCGCACTGGATCTTGATCAGGCAGCTGGTGTTGGTTCATCGGATACCGACGACATTTATCTTGTGGCCCCGGATGCGTTGTACCTCGATACAAACACCGAAGTCACTGCCTCCACTGTCAATATACTTGCCCCCAGTGGTGCTAGCTTCACCCATAAGCTCAAGGGCTCGACCAATCAGTGTGACAACACCAATGATCAGCGTTGCCGGGGTTCGGCACTCTGGCTCAATACCTCCGCTATTGAATTACGTATCGAGAATGATCTGGGCGCCAGTGAACGGGATATTCAGTTGTCGCTGGATATTGGTGATATGGCGGCCATGGACCTGGGGTTCGACTATGGCGACGCACCCGCGAGCTACGGTAGCGCGGTCAGTGCGATTGACCCCAATCTGTTGTTAGGTGATGGCTTGCCACCCGATGCGGAGCCGGCGGCCCAGAGTTCCAGTGACGCGCGCGGAGACGATGATGATACGGCGACCGGCGTGGATTTCGACGACGAAGCAGGCGTGATTTTTTGCGGTGTGCCGCCGGATCAGTATGTGTTTAGCAATGGCGAGCCTTGTGATAT
This sequence comes from Thiotrichales bacterium, assembly GCA_024763135.1. Lineage (GTDB taxonomy): Bacteria > Pseudomonadota > Gammaproteobacteria > UWMA-0217 > UWMA-0217 > JANTGD01. Next base: position 4,663 of record JANTGD010000063.1, read on the forward strand.
CGGTGTAACGGTTTATGGCAACGGTATCGTGAACGGTTGGTTCGATTGGAATGGTGATGGGGATTTTGCCGATGCGGGTGAGCACGCTATCGAAAATGCTGCGGTTGTTTCCGGACAGAATACCCTCAGTATTCGCGTTCCGGAAACGATAATCAGTGGTACATCTTTTTCCCGATTCCGGCTTTGCGCTACAGGTCAAACCTGTGGTCAACCGTCCGGGGGGCCGGTACCCGGTGAAACGGAAGACTATCGGATTGCCCTGCAGCAAAGGCCTACGGTTTACAATTTAGATAAGACCATTGCGCTCGGTGGACAGGGGACGGCTTTGGACATTCCCGCACCTTCAGACGCCGATGGGGATCCGCTGACGATTCAGGTCTATCGATTACCTACTTTGGGGCAGGTTTTATTGTCCGATGGGACAGCGCTTGCACTTGGACAGGTTCTCACAACAGCCGAACTGACAGCGTTGCGCTTCAACGCGCCCACCTCGCTGCCGGATACCCCGCTCGTATTTCAGTACAGCGTCACCGATGGCACCACCACCCTATTAGGCACTGTAACCTTGCGTTTTCCCGGTATGGCGCAGGATGACACAACGCCGCTGGAAGAAGGGGATACCGATCATGACGGCATTCCCAATGATCAGGACATCGATGATGACAATGATGGCATTCTGGACAGTGTGGAGCAGGCCGGGGTCGCGGATTTCGATGGCGATGGGCAGCTCAATCGTGTGGATTTGGACGCGGATAATGATGGCATCAGTGATTTGGAAGAATCGGGATTACTGGAAGCCATGCAGTCGCTCTGGGATCTCGATGGCGACGGGCGCATTGATGCGGGGGATGCTGTAGGCAGTAATGGCTTGCTCGATGCCTTGGAGACCGTCGCAGATTCCGGTATGCCGGACTACGATCAGGATGGCGCAACGGTTGCGGACAGTCCGCGCGATCACGATGGTGATACCCATCCGGATTTTCTCGATCTCGACAGCGACAACGATGGCGTGCCGGATGTCATCGAAGCGGGCTTCGGGGATCTCGATTTCAATGCCAGGGTGGATGCGCCCAGCTTATTGACCAATGATCCACGGAGTACAGATCCCGATGGCATTGCCGACTATCTCGACCTGGATAGCGACAATGATGGCATTGCCGACCTACTTGAAGCAGGAGGCACGGACAGCGATCAGGATGCACGTGTCGATGCCTTTATGGATACGGGCCAGTTGGCGGGGTCGCAAGTCGATGGACTGCACGATCGCTACCAGCCGGCGCCGTTGCCGGTGCCTGATACCGACGCCGATGGTGTCCGCGACTTTCGTGACCATGACAGTGACAACGATGGTCTGACCGATCTTTATGAAGCCGGGGGTGTGGATGCAACCTTTGATGGTTGGGTCGATACTTTCGTGGATAGCAATCGAGATGGCTGGGCTGACGCTGTGACAGTCGCGCTGGGCGGACAACCTCTGCCAATGTTCAACAGCGATGGGAGGGGGCAGCCTGACTATCAAGATGGTGATAGCGATGACGATGGGTTTGGTGACCTCATTGAATCCGGTGGTGAAGACAGCGATTTCGATGATCGGCTGGATGATTGGGCGGATGATGACCACGATGGGGTTCCCAACAACGTGGATGTGGATCTGACGGGTGGGGAAGACCTCGATCACGATAGCGTGGTAGACAGTGCGGATGCGACGTTTCAGGTCACGGCAGCCGATCTGGATGGTGATGGCGTAATCGATGCACAGGATATCGATTATGATGGTGATGGGCAGCTGGATGTACTCGATGGCGCGGGCGTCCGGGAACGCGATGCCGATGGGAATGGCGTACCGGATTATCGTGAACGGGCCGATCGGCTTACGACAGGGCTACAGGGGTTCGGCGGCGGCGCGCTCGACCTGTTCTGGTGTCTGTTACCGGCGTGGCGATGGGCGTACAAGCGTCGCCGCCTCGGTATCATATTGATCGGAATGCTGTGTGCCTCGCAATTTTCCCAGGCGGCGAATTCACCAGCCGATCGTGAGTTCAATCGCCGTCTGTATGTTGGCGCGGGCATTGGGGGCGCACATATTAAACCGGATACAAACCAAACCGGCTATACCGTCGGCAGGGAAGTTGATGTGGCTGGATCGGCGCATTTGGGCTACGACTTGTCCAAGCATTGGACGGCGGAAATGTATGTGGCTGATTTGGGGCAAGCAAGAATCGATCGTAAAGGTTCAGGGCGCCATGCGGGTGACGTAGGATATCGCCATTATGGCGCCAGCTTGTTGGCTTATTTTCTCAACCGTTACACGGGAGGGCGCAACTCGGCCTACCAGACCTTCGGCGATGAAGGTGCCTATCTGCGCGAGGGATTTTCGGCCTATGCCCGCCTGGGTATCGGGGTCATGCGTAACCAGAGTGATTTACCCTACGAACAGTTGAATCATACCCATGCGCACGTCGGACTCGGGTTGGAATATGGCTGGGAGAACGGTCTGGCTGCGCGCGCGGAGGTTATTGCCTATGACGCAGATGCCTGGACTGCTATTGTGAGTATGCTCAAGCGGTTTGGCTACGCCGATCCTTACACCGACAGCCCGGCTGAGCTCTTTCCTCAAGCCGAACCACTTGCAGCGAGGTCGGTGCCAACGTCGGTGTCAGAGCCACCGTTACCCTCTAGGTCGGCCACTTCCGGAAGTGCGGGTGAAAAACGTCCACGGCCGGGATCGGCGCCAGTAATGATTTTTCTCCCGATCATACATTTCGAGGTCAACAGCGCAGCACTTTCCAAGGAAGCACAGGAAAAGCTGATGATATTGGCCGATACTTTGTTGAAATATCCTTATCTGGAATTATTGATACAAGGCCATACGGATGCAACTGCGTCGCCTGATTACAATTTGATGCTGTCTCTGAAGCGAGCAGCTGCCGTGAAAAAGTTTCTCGTGCAAAACGGAATCAGTCCCTTGCGTTTGAGGACTGCAGCCATGAGCGAGTACAAACCCGCGGCAAAAAATCAGTCCGCCCAGGGTCGGGCAATGAATCGTCGGGTTGAATTTACAATTTATGGGGGGAAGTAGTGCGCACCGTCACGGCACTGCGCTGCCGACTTGGTAATGCAGTGGCTGGCGATAAAGGGTTAGCGGAAAGTGTGCTGGATAAAAAAACGGCCCCGTCCCTGGAGCCGTCCGAGTCTGAGCGGGGGAAGATTCAGGCCGCTTGGTTGTCGTTGTCCACAACAAGAAACAGGCGACGCTTCCGTGCTGCATCGAGTCCTTTATGTATCGAGCGATATGCCGAGGCACCTCGGTGTAGATAATCCAGCGCCACTTCCTGTGCATGCTGGATTGCATATATGCTCAAGTTCAGTCGATCTCCTTGAATTGCTACCAAGTCCAAAATCGCTGCTTCCCTATTGGTCATTCCGTTGACTCCTGGCTCTTGTTGCAGAGGCTACTGTCGCGCAATTTGCGTGGCAGTGTGTTGAACCAGTTAAAAACTCACTGTAGGCGCGGACGAACTGCTGCGAATGAACGACGAACACCAGCAGGGTTTGCGACTCGTATCCCAACTCGGAACAACTACCGCTATATCGCGTCCTAATCTCAGCGCCGATTGAGGAGAGTCGATCCGCAGGTCTGTGTCCCCCCAGCGTTGCATTTCGTCATATTGCGGTTGTCTCGAGGGTGGAAAGGCCGCTGGAACTATGGCAGAGTGCACATTCATTTTTCCTAATATTAGTTTCGACCTGGGAGTCGGTTATGGCAACAGTTGAATTGAGCAAGGACAACTTGGAATCTACGATAAACGACAATGATATTGTCATTATCGATTTCTGGGCCCCTTGGTGTGGTCCTTGCAAATCGTTTGGTCCCATTTATGAGACCGTTTCAGAGAAGTATGAGGATATTGTATTTGCCAAGGTGAATACTGAGGAAGAGCAGGAGCTCGCGGCTTCCTTTCAGATTCGCTCGATCCCGACGCTCATGATTTTCCGCGAAAAGGTCATTCTGTTTTCACAGCCAGGTATGCTCAGTGAAGCACAATTGGAAGGATTGATTGAGCAGGTGAAAGGTCTGGATATGGCGAAAGTCCACGAAGAGATTGCTGCGCAGCAGCAACAGGCGTCAGAAAACAGCTAGTTTTTCTACGAGGCCGGCCATGGATGTGCTGTTGTTTTTAGTAGGATTGTCATTGCTTCTGCTCACGTTGCCCGGCTCACTTGAGCTGCTGCTCGTGACTGTGCCTGGTCTGTTGCCAAAACGACCGATTCCCCAGAGCAAGGAGACCTCCGGTGTACGGCTTGCCATCGTTATCCCCGCGCATAACGAAGAAACGGGATTGCCCAGCACCATCGCGTCTTTGCTGGAATGCGACGCGCCGCTGAATCCGCAAGACATCTTTGTGATTGCGGATAATTGTGAGGATGATACCGCAGCGGTTGCGCGCAGCCTTGGTGTGACCGTCCTTGAGCGCGTGGATCCCGTCAATCGTGGCAAGGGACAGGCCTTGAATTGGGCATTTGCCCAGTTGCTGGAGCGTGACTACACGGCCGTGATTAATGTCGATGCTGATACCCGGGTCGCCAAGAACTTCCTAGTGGTTTATCGACGTTTTTTTGCAGCGGGCGGGCAGGCAGGTCAAAGTGCTTACTATGTGGGTAATCCGCAGGCGAATCTGCGCACTCGCCTCATGCACATTGCGTTTCTGGCATTCAACTATCTTCGCCCACTGGCGCGCCGCAATCTGGGTCTCTCTGCAGGTATTCTGGGTAATGGCTTTGGTTTGGATGCAGCCACACTGCGCCGCATACCTTATGACAGCTTCTCAATCGTCGAGGATTTGGAATATCACACACGATTGGTGACTGCGGGTATTCAGGTTGCCTTCCTTGCAGAGACGAGTGTTTGCTCCGACATGCCTGCAACCGCCGCTGAAGCGCAGTCTCAACGAGAGCGTTGGGAGGGTGGCAGAATGCGCATGATTCTCGAGCAGACACCCAAACTGCTGCGGGGATTGTTGGTGCAGCGTCGACTGGGTTTGCTGGAGCCTCTTCTGGAACTCTGGCTATTGCCTTTGTCCTACCATCTCTTGCTATTGCTTGCCTTGTTACTCGTTGGTTTTGGTGGCTTGTTCAGTGGGTATGCGCTGTTTGCCTTGCTATTGGTTCTGCTGCACATCGTGGTGGCCATGTTTGTTGGTGGAGCGACGCTGGCAGATTGGAAGGCATTGATCAGTGCACCCTTTTTCATCGTCTGGAAAGTCACCAAATTGAGTGGGATTTTGAAAGCAGCAGGAAAAGGGGCGACGTGGAAGCGAACCTCACGCGGTTCTGAATAGTGGGGCGATGGGGCAGGACCAGTCCCTGGCGGGTCGTTTGGCGCCTCTCTACGGCTGTTGTGTCAGCGTGCCTTGTATCTGAGGGCCCCGAGACCTGTTGAATGAGGCATGACTATAGATAGTCTCAGTAACATACCCTTTGTTATCTCATGCCTGCGGCAATTTCGTGCTCGCTCAGTTGCAGAAAGACTGCAGGGCAGGCATCTGTCCTAGTCGGGACGAGGATCGCCCGCAAAATTTTTTAGTATCCGCGGAATGTCAATTCCTGCTGGTTGGGTTTGTGTTAGTATCCGCGCCGATTTCAAATTAAATGAGGGTTTCGATCGATGGAGAAAGGTGTCAGCCTTACGCAATTTATCATTGAGGAACAGCGTCATATTCAGGGTGCGACCGGCGAGTTCACCTCTTTGCTCAATGATATTTTAACCGCATGTAAAAAGATTGCGAGCGAAGTAGACCAGGGACCGTTGATTGGCATTATGGGGTCTGCCGGTTCTGAGAATGTTCAAGGAGAAACACAGAAAAAGCTCGATATCATCACCAATGATATCATGGTGGATTCCTTGCAATGGACGGGGCACCTTGCAGGAATGGCCTCTGAAGAGATGGAAGAGCTGTTACAGATCCCGCCTGAATACCCACGTGGTAAATACTTGATTTTGTTCGACCCCCTGGATGGCTCCTCCAATATTGATGTCAATGTCTCGGTGGGAACCATTTTCTCCATCCTACGTGCTCCAGAGGGTTGTGATCATCCTACTTTGGAAGATTTTCTGCAAAAGGGGACCGAGCAAGTCTGCGCGGGTTATACCCTGTATGGCCCAACGACCATGCTGGTGCTGACGACCGGAAATGGGGTGAACGGGTTTACATTGGATCGACGCATTGGAGAGTTTATTCTGACCAATCCGGATATGACGATTCCGGAGGAAACCACTGAATTCGCCATCAATATGTCGAACCAGCGATTTTGGGAAGCACCCGTGCAGCGGTATATCGATGAGTGTCTGAAGGGTAAAGAAGGCCCCCGGGGTAAGGACTTCAATATGCGTTGGGTGGCTTCGATGGTTGCAGAAGTGCACCGTATTCTGACGCGTGGTGGCATCTTTATGTATCCCATGGATGAAAAAATGCGCGCCAAAGGCGCTACTGGCAAGCTGCGGTTGATGTACGAAGCCAATCCCATGAGTTATATCGTCGAACAAGCTGGTGGTATGAGCTGCACGGGTCGGGAGCGCATTATGGATATGGAACCCACAGGATTGCATCAACGCGTACCTGTCGTGCTGGGTTCGAAGGAAGAAGTGCAGCGCGTTATGGATTATCATAACGAGGCCTAGTACCTCGTCCAGTTTAAAATGACGGACAGCAACCCTTCGGGTGCTGCCGCGCCTCGGCGTTCCAGTGCTTGCCAAGGATGCTGCCATTGCCCTTTCACTGAGCTTTCATGCGCAGCTTAACAAAAGCGCTGAGTCCGTCATTTTAAGCGAGACGAGATACTAGGGTAACGCGCCATCCGCTGGTTGCGATGATTGGCGATATAGTTATCCATGTCACTTTTGTCCCCCCTATGGATTGGCGATTTAGCGCTACGTAATAATGTTTTGCTTGCACCCATGGCGGGTGTGACTGATTTGCCGTTTCGGAGGGCTTGTTGGCAGCATGGCGCTGGTTTGACAGTCTCTGAAATGGTGGCTGCGAACCCTGCTGTACGGAGTACACGTAAGAGTCAATTACGTTTGCAGCCGGTATCACGGGAAGCGCCTCTCGCGGTACAGATTGTTGGTTCGGAGCCACAATCGCTTGCGGACGCGGCGCGCTATCATGCGCAACAGGGGGTGGACCTTATTGATATCAATATGGGTTGCCCCGCACGCAAGGTCTGCCGTAAAGCGGCCGGTTCGGCGTTATTGGGGAATGAAATATTAGTTGCGGAGATACTCACGGCGGTTGTGCGTGCAGTGGAACTACCCGTGACCTTAAAGATACGTACAGGGTTGACGGCTACTCAGAAAAATGCGCCTAGGATTGCAAGAATTGCTGAGGAAGCAGGCATAAAAATGCTGACTGTACATGGGCGTACGCGGGATGCGCGTTTTCGAGGCGCTGCGGAGTACGACACAATCGCCGGGATTTCCGCCGCGACGCAAATCCCGGTTATCGCCAATGGCGATATCGATGGGCCCGATAAAGCGAACGAGGTGTTGCAGGAGACGGGCGCACAAGGGGTAATGATCGGTCGCGCTGCATTGGGACGCCCCTGGATTTTTCGTGAAATCACCCACTTTCTGGCGACCGGTGAGCGCCTCAAGGGGCCAACTTCTCGCCAATTGGCCGACCAGCTGCTTACGCATCTCGAGGCTCTCTATGCGTTCTATGGCACGCGCCAAGGTTTGCGCATTGCGCGCAAGCACATTGCTTGGTATCTGCAAGATCAACCCACTTTTCCATCGTTTAAGCAAGCCATCAACCGTGCTGACGACCATAGCGTCCAATGCCGTCTGGTAAAATCGGTGCTCGCTACCTGATTAACCTAAAAACCTCAGTTGGATCACAAAAGTCCACGCAAGCTCTTGGTGCACTTGGCAAATCAGAAAAACCTCTCATCACCAATAAGGTGACCACGA
>JANTGD010000064.1 GCA_024763135.1 Thiotrichales bacterium
CAGAAAAACCTCTCATCACCAATAAGGTGACCACGAGTTTTTCCGATTCACCATCCACACCAATATCTTACGCGTCTTTTTTGCGCACAACTGAGGTTTTTAGGTTGAAAAGGGCAGTTCTCTTTTCAAGGGCCGCAATACTGCAGTAGCAGATAAGGAAAGTTTGCGAAGGGCGGGACGAAAAGCGACCAACAGAGTGTTACGCTCGCTTGAAGCGACGATGGCCAGGCCTTGCGCGACGAGTATCCCGGAAATTTCGGGTTGCGCCGCTTAGCAAAAAGAACTGACCTTTTCCGGCGGACAGCGCCATAAATCTGGGGTGCTCTGCATAAAAGCTTTACTCTTGATTGTATTGCCACGATACCTGTGACCGCTGGCTGAGTAGTGACCATTTTGAGGCATTACCCCGAACCAAATGACGGTTCTTTGGCTCCTGGCTCAGCTCACCTCTACAGACCGTCAAGTTTCTGTCCAGGCACCCGTCTTTACTACAAGTGAAAGTTCTATCCTATTGAAATACATGACATATAATACGCAAACCACCCCTGGCATAAGGATTGCTTTAAGTTACATAGGCCCCGATTTACTGCTCAATAAAAGGACTATTAAACAATGAAGAAATGGATATTTATCGGCGTAGGTGCAGTCTTGCTCGTAGCGATTTCCGTCGGTGCATCGGTTTTTCTCACAGGCGCCTTAAACAAACCCGCCCAGGCGCAGGCTGAAATACCACCAGAGCCAGTCAATCCGTTTAAGGAAGCTCAGTACATGAAACTAGAGCCGCCGTTTACCGTTAATCTGCCACAGAAAAAGCGGCCTAATCTTGTGCAAATCGAGGTCAATGTCGAAACCACCGATACTGAAGCACTGGCCGCACTGAAACAACATATGCCGGTTATTCAAAACAATTTGTTGATGCTCTATGGCAAACAAACTTCCGATGCCCTGCAAACTTCCGAGGGCAAAGAAGCGCTGCGTCAGGAAACCTTGGCCACCATCCAAACAATCATGGAAGAGCGCTATGGCAAACCCGGCATCGACGATGTGTTTTTTACCAAGTTTGTAATGCAATAAGTTGTCTCAACCATGTCTGAATCTGACGTACTCAGCCAGGACGAAGTCGATACGCTGTTAAAAGGCGTATCCGAAGGTGGTGTGGAAATAGAACCCGGCGACGTGGGTACGCTGGAGTATCCAATTCCTTACGACTTTGCGTACCCCACCCATAAACTCAAGACACGCTTTCCCGTGCTTGAGATTATTAATGATAAGTTCGCAAAAGAATTGGCTCCCATGCTAACCGCTTTTTTGCACCAACCGGCCGAAGTCGAAATTGTTGAATTCGAAACCTTTAAATTCCAGGAATATGCGCAGATGCTTCCGGCATCGGTAAGCATCAATCGTGTGCGTTTGGATCCCCTACCTGCGACTTCATTGATTTGTTTCGAAGGCAGCCTTGTATTCACCTTGGTCGACTGCTTTTTCGGGGCCACGAGTCAGTCTGGCAACAATCCGGGAACGCGTAGTTTTACGCCAACGGAAAAGCGCATTATCAACCGCACGTTGCATAAAAGCCTGCAGGCCATCACTGCGGCCTGGCAGCATCATTTTGCGATTCAGGCAGAATTTGTTCGCGAAGAAATCAACACCGAGGTGACCAATGATGCCAACCCGGCCGAAGTGCTCGTTGTGAGCAAATTCATGCTGAAACTGCCCTTAGGAGAAGGTGAGCTGCATATTGCGATCCCTTATTCTTCGTTGGAAGTCGCTCGACAGGCTCTCACAGCCAATATTGAGACGCCGGAGGACAGCGATCAAAACTGGTCTATGGAGTTCACCGATCGTGTCATCGACGCCAAGGTCGAATTACAGGGCATTATTGGTGAAACTGACCTATCTTTGTCCGAACTCATGGCGCTCAGAGAAGGCGATTTTATTCCTCTGGGCAAAGGCAGCCAGGTAACCATATTTTCAGAAAGCATCCCTTTGTTTGAGGCCAACATTGCGGCATCCGATGGCATGATCTCAGCAAAACTCGTCGGGAAGGATACCTCCTATCAACAATAGAGAAGAATTATGAGTGACACCAACAGTACAGCAAAGGACACCATGACCTCCGAGACCGGCGCACCCACTCCGCCCCCTGGCCCCGAATCGGCGCAGCAGACCACCGCGGAGTCCCACAATATCGACATAGTGCTGGATATTCCAGTGACCTTGTCTATGGAATTGGGCCGTACCCGGATGAGCATCCGTGATCTGTTAAAACTCAAAAGCGGCTCGGTTCTCGAACTACAGAAAATGGTACACGAGCCACTGGATGTACTCGTCAATGGCACATTGGTTGCGCGTGGCGAGGCTGTCGTCGTAGATGATCGCTTTGGGGTTAGACTCACTGATGTTGTCAGCCCCATGGAACGCGTTAAAAAGCTGCGTTGAATAATATGAAACAGCGTCTATCAACATGGTTCCTGGGAACATGCGGATTCACACTGTGGTTACACACCACAGTAATCCAGGCTGCGGACACCACTTCCGCAAGCCCCGCACCAAGGCCCGATTTAATGGAATTCTCCCGTCTGGCGCTCGGTCTGGCCATGGTATTGATTATTTTCTTTGCCTTAGCCTGGGCAGCGAAAAAATTCAATGTAACAGGGATGGGAAAAAGTAACACTGACCTGCTCAAGGTGATTGCAGCACTACCTGTTGGGGCACGCGAGCGCGTAGTTTTGTTGGAAGCCGACGGAGAGCGTCTGTTAGTCGGCATTACCGCAAACCGTATTGAGACGCTTCACACCTTTTCCGCTGATCAGTCTGTGGCTAATACTGATTTTGCCAGCGTTCTTGAAAATTCCACAGATCGAAAGGATGCGACCCGATGAAGCTCAAGCGATTATTCAATCTGCTGCCAGTGCTGCTTGTAATGTGGTCACCCTTGGCAACCGCAGCACCCGGCCTACCTGCGATCAGCGTTCAGGGAGGTAGCGATGGGGAAACCTATTCGCTCACGCTACAGGCATTGGCATTAATGACCGCGCTGACTCTGTTGCCCTCCGCATTAATGATGATGACTTCTTTCACGCGGATTATTATTGCGCTATCGATTCTAAGAACGGCTTTGGGAACGCAACAAGCCCCGTCTAATCAGATATTAATCGGGCTGGCGCTATTTTTAACATTGTTCGTCATGCAACCAGTCTTCAGCAAAATTTACAGCACTGCAGTAAAACCCTATATGGACGAACAAATTTCAGCAGAAGAGGCTGTCGATCGCGGCGCGCTCCCCTTGAGAGATTTCATGCTTAACCAAACTCGCGAAAATGATATCAGCCTTTTTCTCAACCTTTCCGGGACCGACAAGGTCGACTCGCCTGATGATCTGTCATTTAGTGTTTTAGTACCTGCTTTCGTAACCAGCGAACTAAAAACCGCCTTTCAAATTGGTTTTCTCTTGTTTATACCGTTTTTGATCATAGATCTGGTAGTCGCAAGTGTATTGATGTCTATGGGAATGATGATGCTCTCTCCAATGATTATCTCGCTGCCATTCAAATTAATGCTGTTTGTGCTGGTCGATGGATGGTCGCTGATATTGGGTACACTCGCTGGCAGTTTTTATCAGGCCTGAGCACGGCGAGCGCCGCCTCTGAAATCTATAACTATTCAACGAGTGGACAAAGGTGAAGTAACTACCCATTAAACAGCTCAGATAAAGGCGAAAAATGTGAGCATACAAGCCTTAACAGGTTGTTCAAAAACTCTCAGCTGGCACGATCCAGCGTTAATTGTGGCTCAAAATGCTCATTTACTGCGTGTAAACTGCGCTTGTTCTCCAGATTTTGCCTTGTCTCGCACTCACCTGAGAGTTTTTCAACAGCCTGTTAAATGACCATTTAATATATAGAAACGGCACAGTTTATAAACTAACTGAGTCGCCATCGAAATTTTGATAACCCCTTTTTGCGCATTGTATAAATAAGGATGCTGACAATGACACCTGAGACTGTAATTACCGTTGGTCAAGATGCGTTGATGATTACAATCCTAATTACCGCGCCGATGCTCGGCGCGGCTTTGGCAATCGGCTTGCTGGTAGGTATGTTTCAAGCTGCCACCCAAATCAATGAAATGACGCTAAGCTTTATTCCAAAACTCCTCGTATTGGTTTTTGTTATATTCGCAACGGGCCACTGGATGCTCAGCACGATTATGAACTATACCCAAAACCTTATCGAAGATATTCCCTCGTTACTCGGTTGAGTGAACTGCACGTATGACGCCCATTATCATCAATGGTACGGAGCTGATCCAATGGCTCAATCAGCTATTTTGGCCATTGATACGTATTGCGGCGGTATTTTCCATTGCACCGGTAATCGGTGGCCGCTATGTCCCGGCACGTATTCGCATTGCCGCATCCCTGTTGATCGCGGTGGCCGCCCTCCCCTGGATACCTTCCAGTCTGCTTGTTGATCCCTTGTCTGCTGCAGGTCTTTATTTGATTGCACAGCAACTCATCATCGGCCTGGGTCTGGGACTGATTTTACGTTTTATCTTTAGCGCCGCAACTGTGGCAGGCCAAACCATTGCCTATAGCATGGGACTGGGCTTTGCTCTGATGACCGACCCGCAAAATGGCACACAAGTGCCGATCATTGGGCAATTCCTATCGCTAATGGCCAGTCTGATTTTCATTGCCTTCGACGGACACTTGGCGCTTATAGAGCTCTTGGTATCCAGTTTTCAGATCGCACCAATTGGTTCAGGCACCTCCAACCCCGAGGGATACCGTCTCGTCTATGAATGGTCAGCGATTATCTTCAAGGCCGCCATATCTATCGCGCTACCCGCGATTATCTCTTTATTGAGTATTAACATCCTGCTCGGTGTTATGACCCGCGTAGCTCCACAGATGAATATCTTTTCTGTCGGTTTTCCCATTACACTTTTTATGGGTACAGTCATTCTGTTTGTTACCTTACCGAGTTTCCTACCTGCATTCGAACGCCTGATGCAAGAAGGATTTGTGACCGCACAATCTTATCTCGGAGCGTTCTGAAATGGCAGAACAAAACTCAGGTCAGGATCGTACCGAACAGCCCACGGCTAAACGCCTGGCCGATGCTCGAAAGAAAGGCCAAATTCCGCGTTCCCGGGAACTCAATACCACAATCATGCTGCTCATTTCAGCGGTGAGTTTTTTCTATGTTGGAGGGCATTTTGGACTGGAGCTTCTCGCCATGATGCGTAGCGATTTCACAATGGAACGCACGCTGCTCTTCGATACTAAAGCGATGCTCGACGGTTTTAGCAGCGACGCGCTCAATGCACTCCTCATGGTAGCCCCATTTTTTCTATTGACGCTCGTTGCTGCTTTTATCGGCCCGCTCGTATTGGGTGGTTGGAACTTCTCTACCGAATCCATGGCACCCAAATTCAGCAAGATGAATCCGCTCAGTGGTATTAAACGCATGTTTGGCGGGAATGGTGGTATCGAATTACTCAAAGCGCTTGCAAAGGTTGTTTTATTGGGTGCGCTTGGGGGCCTGCTACTGTGGTCACTGACAGACGAATTTCTTGGACTGTCACAACAATCCCTACAAACCGGCATGATCCACGGCGGACGCATGCTGTTGTGGGAATTTCTGGCATTGAGCGCCGTTTTACTCTTGGTTGCAGGTATTGATGTTCCCTATCAACTCTGGAGCCACCAGAAAAAACTGAAAATGACGCTCAAAGAAGTCAAAGATGAAAACAAAGACACACAAGGAAACCCAGAGATTAAAGGCAAGATTCGCGCAATCCAAAGAGAAATGGCACAACGCCGTATGCTAGAAGACGTGCCCAACGCTCAGGTAATTTTGATCAACCCAACACATTTCTCGGTAGCATTGCGTTACGACGAAGGTCAAGATCGCGCCCCCGTCGTGGTTGCCAAAGGGGAAGATCACATGGCACTAAAAATCAGGGAGATCGCTAAGGAACACGATGTTCCTACTTTTTCAGCGCCACCTTTAACACGTGCCTTGTATTACTCCACAGAAATTGGGGAAGCTATACCGGCCGGGCTATATGTCGCTGTGGCCAAGGTGCTTGCCTATATCTTCCAGCTCAAGCGCAGCACCTCGCAAAAGGATCAGCCGGTGAACCAGCCACAGACAATCGAGATACCTGACGAATTTAAAGATCTCTCGCATCCAAACCGACGGTTTGAGCGTTAATGAGACTCTGTAAAAGCCACAGCCAAGTACAAAACAGTGATAAAAGCGCTGTAATTACTAAGATGATCCAGCACACGCAACTTGGGAATACCTTGTAGTTTGCCACCGGATACTAATTTACCGTTCGAAGACAGGGAAATGACTATGAGTAACGGCACGCCACTGAGCGGTCTTTCAAACCTTTTACGCAATGGCTTGGCCGCACCGATTCTCGTGATCATGATGCTCGCAATGATTGTGACGCCTTTACCGCCGATTGCGCTCGATTTGTTTTTTACCTTCAATATTGCGCTCTCATTGATCGTGTTATTGGCGACAATATATGCACTTCGGCCTCTTGAGTTTTCTGCGTTTCCAACCATTTTGCTCGCTGCCACGCTGTTGCGGCTCGCCTTGAACATCGCCTCTACGCGAATTGTTTTACTTGAAGGTCACACCGGAGGTGCCTCTGCCGGCCAAGTTATTCAGTCCTTCGGAGAGTTTGTGGTGGGCGGCAACTTTGCAGTGGGGCTCGTCGTTTTTGCGATTTTAGTCATTATCAATTTCGTAGTGGTAACCAAAGGTGCTGGCAGAGTATCAGAAGTCACCGCGCGCTTTACGCTAGATGCCATGCCAGGCAAACAAATGGCGGTCGATGCCGATCTGAATGCCGGGATCATCTCACAGGAGGAAGCTCGACAACGTCGCGAAGAAATTACTCAGGAAGCCGATTTCTATGGGGCAATGGATGGCTCGAGCAAATTTGTTCGCGGAGATGCCGTTGCCGGAATTCTGATCTTGTTTATTAATATTATCGGTGGACTCGCGATTGGTATGGGGCAGCATGGTTTAGGATTTTCCGAAGCACTGGAACGATATACCCTGTTAACCATCGGAGACGGACTGGTCGCTCAGATTCCCTCCTTACTGCTTTCGACCGCTACGGCTGTCATTGTTACTCGTGTATCGAAAAAAACCGATATGGGGCAACAAATGGTCAATCAGATGTTCAGCGATCCTCGTGCATTATGGGTCACAGGTGCCATTCTTGGTTTATTGGGTATTATTCCCGGCATGCCGAATTTGGTCTTTCTGAGCTTGGCGCTGGTGTCGTTCGTTACAGCCTGGAAGATTACCAAACGTCCACCAGAAGCGGTTGCCAAAGAACCAGCCGGTGTGGCTGAAGAATCCAGCACACAAGAAAAAGAACTGAGCTGGGACGATGTCAAAACCGTCGATACCGTTGGTCTGGAAGTGGGTTATAAGCTCATAAGCCTGGTGAATACCGACCAGGATGGCAGCTTGCTCAACCGTATTAAAGGGGTCAGACGCAAGCTGTCTGAAACGCTGGGATTTCTGGTCCCCGCGGTCCATATCCGCGACAATTTAGATCTGGGCCCAAGTGATTATCAGATTACCGTTCTTGGCGTATCCGAAGGACAAGGACAAATATACCCAGATAAAGAGATGGCGATTAATCCCGGTGGCCTTCACCATGATCTCCAGGGAATCAAAGTCCGCGATCCGGCATTTGGCATGGAGGCGGTTTGGATCGACCCTGCGCAGCGCGACCACGCGCAGGTACTGGGCTACACAGTCGTCGACGCCAGCACTGTCATTGCAACTCATCTGAACAAAATCTTATTGGAACACTCAGCTGAACTGCTGGGGCACGAAGAAACACAGCAGCTGTTGGAAAAGTTGGGGAAAACGGCACCGAAACTGGTGGAAGATCTGGTACCCAAAACGCTGCCACTGGGGACAGTGGTTCGGGTGCTGCAAAACCTGTTACAAGAAGGCATTCCACTGACTGATATGCGGAGCATCGCCGAGACCCTGGCGGAAGCTGCGGTCAATAGTCAAGATGCCGACGCGCTGACAGCAGCGGTCAGGGTTTCACTGAGACGGATGATTACACAACAAATCAATGGGTTAAATGAGGAATTGCCGGTTATCACCTTAACTCCTGATCTGGAACAGTTATTGCTTCAGTCCCTACAGAACAATGGCAATAGTGGACTGATTATTGAGCCGGGGCTCTCTGAGCGTATTCACCAGGCTTTGGCAGAAACGATAGATCGTCAAGAAGCAAAAGGACAGCCAGCAGTATTACTCGTGGCACCAGCACTGCGACCCTGGCTGGCGAAAATGCTGCGGCCAAGCCTGCACAGCCTCAAGATACTGGCTTACAACGAGATTGCCGAGAACAAACAACTCAAGGTCATTGCAAGTATCGGTAACAGCGGACAAAACAATCTGGAACATGCCGCATAAAAGCCCAATGGCGCTTCTGCGCAGCACAAATAAATCGCCTTAGGACATTGGCAAACAGTATTTTATACAGGGAAGTATAGCAATGAAGATCAAACGGTTTTTCGCCCCGGACTCGCGCAAAGCATTGCGTATGGTACAAGAAGCATTGGGAGAAGACGCGATTATTATCAGTAATCGTCGGGTCGATGATGGCGTGGAAATTCTTGCGGCGGAAGATTTCGACGACGAACTAGCAAAACTTGGTGAGCTGGATACCGCCACAGCCAGCTTTGGCGGTAGCGTTACACCCGAAACCCCAAGGCAGAAGCCAGCCCCAAAACCAGAGGCCGCGCAACCCAACAACTATTCACCAGAAGCAGCATTACTGCATTCAGCCGCAGACGGTGCGAAACAAGCGAACACGGCCACCAAAGCCTTCGTCGAATCGCAGGCAGAGATTATTGTTGACCCCGCGCCGGAAAAGCTGGAAAAAAAGACAATACCCGACACAACAGCCGAAGTACCTGTCACACAAGCAGCTAAGCGCGAACAGGTCATGACGCAAGACGCAATTTTACAGTCACTGGTTAAAAAAAAGAGCCCTGCAAAATCCCCCAGCTTGAGCACTCATCCCGAAAATAACGATACGGCTTTAATATCAAATATGCGCGCTGAGATTTCCAAGCTCAAACATATGATGGAGAATCAGTTCAGTGCATTACATTTGGGCAACTGGTCAGCCACCAATCCCACACGCAGCAATTTGGTCAAACATCTCACACGTATGGGCTTTAGTCCTACTCTCGCCACCCAATTGGTCGGAGAACTGCGGAATGTGGAAGCACTTTCGCCCCAACAAGCAACCCGGGAAGTCTTAGCACTGCTCACCCAGGAAATAAAAACTACGGGCGATCAGATTTTTACTCGGGGTGGCACGATCGTTTTAATAGGCCCTGCGGGTGCGGGTAAAACCACCAGCATAGCCAAAATTGCGGGCCAATACACCCGCCTGCACGGCCATAAACAAGTCATTCTCGTATCCGCTGATAATCAACGCATCGGCGCACACGAACAACTCGTGGCTTTTGGGCGATTGTTCAATATCCCTGTACTTCGTGCCCGCGATGCTCAGGAACTCAAGCAGATTCTCAACGCTATGGCAGACAAGGCACTGGTGCTTGTAGATACGGGAAGCCTAAGCCAGGAGGATCTACGTGACCCTCAGCGTTTGCCAACGGTG
Organism: Thiotrichales bacterium; assembly: GCA_024763135.1. GTDB lineage: Bacteria > Pseudomonadota > Gammaproteobacteria > UWMA-0217 > UWMA-0217 > JANTGD01. The sequence continues at coordinate 9,694 of JANTGD010000064.1, forward strand.
GCCGCAGCAGTCCCCGGGGTAGCACACTACTTGGTACTACCTGCGCCAAACCAAATTGCCACTTTGGATCGGGTTGCCGCCATCAGCGATTCAATCAATATCGCGGGTACGATTATTTCCAAAACCGATGAAGCGGCCAATCTCGGCGCAGCGTTGACGGCTACACTCAGCCACGACCTGCCTGTAGGGTATTGGAGTGACAGCCACAAAGTCACGCAATCCCTACATGTTGCCTCGCCCAAGCATCTGGTCGCCAAAGCCGTCACCATGATTAATAAACAAAATGAACAAGCAGTGACGCAGGTATCCGGGTTCCGGCAACAACGTGACCCCCAAAAATCATCAAAAATGCAATAACGAGCGCAGTAAAGAGGAACTGTTCGCATGGTATCTAACAATAATATCCAGGTCATCGCCGTAGCCAGCGGCAAAGGTGGTGCAGGTAAAACGACAATCTCTGCCAACCTTGCCTCGGCCCTCACCCAAAAAGGACGCGCAGTCATGCTCCTGGATGCCGATCTTGGGATGGCGAATGTGGATGTGCTGATGAATGTTCATTCGCGCTGCAATCTTTCCCACGTATTAGAGGGAAAATGTGCGCTTGAGGAAACGATTATTCAGGGACCCAATGGGCTAATGATCGTCCCCGCTGCGTCCGGCGTCCAGCGCATGGCGCAACTGAGTGCTCAGGAACACGCCGGATTGATCAACGCGTTCAATGATCTGCCCCACAAAATCGACACCCTGATTATTGATACAGCAGCCGGCATCAACCATAGCGTGACTAATTTTTGCCAGGCAGCAAACGAAGTGTTGATCGTCATTTGCGACGAACCCACCTCAATTACCGACAGTTACGGACTCATCAAGGTGTTGAACCAAGACTATGGTATCCATCGATTTCACATGCTTGCCAACCAAGTGGATCGCGCGCAGGACGGACAACAATTATACCAACGTGTTCTCAATGCAACGGACCGCTTTTTGCACGTAGATATCGAGTATCTCGGCGCGATACCACGGGACGTCTATCTACGCCGTTCCAATCAGGCCCAACGACTGGTAACGCTCAAATATCCTAACAGCCAGTCAGCAAGAGCCTTTGATCGCATCGCATCTGAGATCGCCACTTGGTCCGCTCCTGACTCGCTCAGCGGCGGTATCGATTTCTTTACAGAGAGACGTATCAACCAAATAACTCACGCATGAGTCAACTAGCCTATTCAATGACTACCCAGACCGAACTTAAAAACTATAACCTCGATAATCACGATGAAATGCTCATCACCCACGCACCTCTGGTTAAAAAAATCGTGCTGCACCTGCAAGCGCGACTTCCCGATAGCGTGCAAACCGACGACTTAATCCAGGCCGGCATGATGGGTTTGCTCGAAGCCTGTAAATCATTTAACCCTAGCAAAGGCGCCAGCTTTGAGACCTATGCCGGTATCCGTATCCGTGGCGCTGTCATCGATGAAGTCCGCACGTCGGACTGGACACCGCGCTCCGTAAGCAAACATTTACGAGAAATTGCGGAAGCAATTCAAAAAGTAGAAGCCCGTAGCGGGCGTAAAGCGACCGACAGCCAAATCGCAGCAGAAATGCAGATTCCCCTCGCGCAATATCAAAAAATCTCCCGCGAAGCTGCGGCGGCGCGCCTGATGAGTACAGATGAAATGGTCGATGATGAAGGCAACCCCTACATGGAAGTCGCCTCACCGGAAAACGACCCAGGGACTCATCTTTTAGAAGAAGATAAAAGGCGTTTCGTCGTTAAAGCCATCGAGCGCCTCCCGGAAAAAGAGCGCTTGGTGATGTCACTTTATTACGACGAAGAACTTAACCTTAAGGAAATCGGTGCCGTCTTGGGTGTCAGTGAATCGCGCATCAGCCAGATCCATGGTCAGGCATTGGCACGCATTCGCGCCAGTTTTGAAGAAGCCACCGCCTAGGAGAATATCAATGGACAGCCTGACGCTTGCCATCATTGCGGTCACCCTCATCGCCAGTCAAGGCCTGCTATTGCATGTTGTCTACAACCTCCATAGCAATGAACAAAGACTCCGCCGGACCCTGACCGCACAAGGCAAAGAAATGCTCAAGCAACGCAAGGAACTGTCCGTACTGACGGAGCGTTACCGAAATACCCAGGTACAGATGGATCAGCTGCGGGAAGAATTCAGTTTGCGGGAAAAATACGGCGCGCAAGCTGACTCCGCGATAGAAACCCCCAATATGGAGCAAATCATGAAGTACTTGGAAAATGGCGCGACCCTGGACGATCTCATCAGCAGTGCGGGTATCGACGAAGCGGATGCCTATCTCATCCTCAATGAATGGGAAACACAGAAAAACGCTGTCAATTAATCGGCCGATGATCGACGCAGGCATTGCTACTTTTAACCCGGCGATAAAATAGTGCGTGTTCAGCCACAACGCGCTGATCTGCGGTAAGGCAGCCAGACAGGGTCAATCTGAGTAGTTACGTCATTTTGTAACTACTTTGTCAACTCGCTGATTCGTTACAAGCGGTATGCAAAGTGCCTTGTGGCTGAGCGCCCAGAGATCCGTAAGATGTGCCTTTGTTATGTACTAGTACACCGCCATTGAGCGTAGCGAGTAATGTCCACTGGGTGCGAAATTGACGCGTCAGCAATGGGCGTGCAGAGTGCAATAGGAAAACCCGTGGTCATCTAATGGGTGATCAGAAATTGATCTGTTTCGTCGGTTGCAGCGAGGATTTACGGGGACTTTGACCATCCAGCGGCTCTTTTATCCTAGAAAAATCACTTGAGCGCGAAAAAGACGTGTAAGCAATTGGTGTGAATGGTGAAACAGGAAAACTCGTGGTCACCTTATTGGTGATGAGAGAT